>JBARQF010000074.1:0-4686 GCA_049643605.1 Dehalococcoidales bacterium | reverse complement strand
TACTGCAGGCCGCCGGCAGTGATTTGAATCACGTGTTGAAGACAACCGTGTACCTTGCCGATATGTCGCTCTGGGAGAGAATGAACGCCGTGTATGCCCGGTTTTTCGGCGAGCATCGGCCAGCGCGCACCATGGCACCCGCACCCAATCTGCACTTTGGCTTTCAGGTTGAGATTGATGCCATTGCCGCCGTTAAAATATAAACGGGATTTTGAATGAGCAAATTTGTCTGCACGAAATGCCAGGCGTCATATCCGCTGGAGGAACCACGGTGGCGGTGCGACTGCAGCGGCGTCCTGGACATTGACTTTCAGCCAGTCTTTGACCCGACCCGGATAAAACAGAGAAAGCCAAACATGTGGCGCTATCGCGAGGCAATTCCTCTGGAAAATAACGCCTTCATTACTTCTTTCGATGAAGGATTCACCCCGTTGACCGAAGTCCTGATTGATGGAAAAGCCGTCTTTATCAAACAGGACCAGCTGTTCCCCACCGGCTCTTATAAGGACAGAGGGGCCTCCGTTCTCATCAGCAAGGTAAAAGAACTGGGCATAAAAGAGGTGGTCGAGGATTCCTCCGGTAATGCCGGCTCAGCAATCGCCGCCTATTGCGCCCAGGCCGGCATTGGCTGCCACATTTACGCGCCCGAAAACACCTCCGCGGGAAAGCTGGCCCAGATACAGTTTTACGGCGCAGAACTGCACAAGATACCGGGAACCAGGGAAGACACGGCACAGGCCGCTTTACTGGCCGCCGAGAAGATTTATTACGCCAGCCACGCCTGGAACCCGTTCTTCTTCCACGGCACCAAAACCTTCGCCTTTGAAATCAGCGAGCAACTTGGCTGGAAGTCTCCCGACACCGTTATCCTGCCCGTGGGCAACGGAACGCTTCTGCTGGGTGCCGGCATCGGCTTCCGGGAATTGCTACAGGCGGGAATCATCGACCGTCTGCCTCGAATAATCGGCGTGCAGGCGGAAAACTGCGCACCCCTTTACCGCGCTTATCGGGAAAACCGGACAGAAGTCCCGCTGATAGACACGAAGGAAACACTGGCCGAGGGCATTGCCATTGCCCGGCCGGCGAGAGGTCGGCAAATCATTGATGCCGTCCGGCAAACCGGCGGTGAATTCCTAGTCGTCAGTGAGGATGAAATCAGGAAGGCGCTGGTGGAAATCTGCGGCCAGGGCTACTACATTGAGCCTACATCGGCGGCGACCATCGCCGGCATCAAAAAATACCTTCCCGGCTCAAGCCAGGGGGAAGTCATTGTCTCCGCTTTCACCGGCCACGGTCTGAAAGCCACGGAAAAGATGCTGAAACTGGTATCCCGTCCTTGACAGGCTGTAACTTTAAATGTATATAATGCAGCGGGTCTTCGCGGTTGTTTTTCTCATTCGGAGGAACCGCGATAGTTCCAGAACACACTAAATATACAGGGAGGTATTATCGCATGGCTTACGGTTCTGGCAAATACACTTATGAACTGGTTGATGGGTGGGCTAAATATCCTGAAGGCTGGTCGATACTTGACGTTGGCGGCATCGCCATCGACAAGCAGGACAGGGTGTACGTTTTCAATCGCAGCGACCATCCCCTGATGATATTCGACCGCGAGGGAAACATGCAGGCCACCTGGGGAGAAGGAATCTTCAAGCGGGCGCACGGCAGCTGCATTGACCCGGAAGGGAACATCTACTGCACGGATGATGAAAATCACACCGTACGCAAATTCACTGCCGATGGCAAGCTGCTCATGACCCTGGGCACCGAAGATAAGCCGTCGGACACGGGCTACACCAGGAATTTTGATTTTTTCTGCACCATAGTATCCATCACCAAGGGCGGCGGGCCATTCAACCGACCCACCGGTGTCGACATTGGCCCATCAGGCAACATTTACGTTGCCGATGGCTACGGCAACGCCCAGGTTCACAAATTCAGCAGCGATGGCAAGTACCTGTTCTCCTGGGGTGGACCGGGCACCGGCCCGAGCCAGTTCCGCCTGCCCCATAACATCTGGGTGGATAAAAAGGAGCGGGTCTGGGTTCCTGACCGGGAAAACAGCCGTATTCAGATATTTGACAGCGAGGGCAAACTGCTCGATATGTGGACCGACCAGCTCCGCCCCACCGACCTTTTTATCGACGACGATGATATTGTCTATATCTCTGACCTGGCGGACAGGGTCCGCATTTTCACAATAGACGGTAAGCTGCTAACCGAATGGGCCGCGGAAGGAATGGACCGGGAGAAAGCCTTGTTCACCGCTCCCCACGCCATCGCCGTTGATTCTCAGGGCAGCATCTACGTTGGCGAAGTCGCCTACACCGGCTTTAAAATCGACAAAGGCCCAAGGGCGATTCAGAAATTCAGTCGGAAAGCTTAGAAACCTGTATCCGGCCTTTTTTTTATCAAGATAAGGAGAGGGGGGACTCGTTCAGTCCCCCTTTTCCAGATTAACCTTCGGTTTAACGTCTTTATTCACCCAGTTGTTGGGCCACTTACCGGAGAGAACCCGGACCGTCTCCTGCCCTACCCACAATCTGGCCCGCTGCCCCGCCGCATCAGACCAGCCGGCATTATGCGGGGTAACCACCACGTTGTCCATCTTGAGCAGAGGGTTCCCGGGATCAACCGGCTCCTGCTCAAAGACATCAATCCCGGCACCGGCAATCCACTTCTCCTGCAGCGCCTTAATCAGCGCCGCTTCATCAACTACCGGGCCGCGCGATGTATTCATGAAATAAGCACTCGGTTTCATCTGCCGGAACTCTTTTTCCCCAACCAGGTGGTAGGTGTCCTTGCCCAGAAGAGAGTGTACCGAGACAAAATCTGACTCTTTAAGCATCTCCGCCATACTCACCAGCGTTATTCCGTGCTCCCTGGCTACGGACTCGCTCACATAAGGGTCAGTGCCCAGAACTCTGAGACTGAAACCATGGGCCCGCTTAGCTACCGCCTGCCCGATGGTGCCACAGCCGATAAGCCCCAGGGTCTGCCCGGTAACGGAGTACATCTGCATTTCGCTGTACTTAGCCCAGTATCCTGACTTGGTAAGGTTATTGTAATAAGCCATCTTGCGGGCACAGCACAGAAGCAGCGCCAACGTATGGTCAGCAACTTCATCAAGGCAGAAGCCCGGGAGGTTCACCACCAGAACGCCATTATCGGTAGCGGCATCAACATCTACCGTATCATAGCCTATGCCGTAGCGCACAATTACCTTCAGTTTCGGGCTGGACTCGATGACCCGGCGTGTCATCTGCCCAAAGAACGTGAGTACCGCATCAGCGTCTTTAGTAGCTTCAATTATTTCCGCCTCGGTCTGGCATTCGGCCAGCACCAGTTCGGCATCAACCTTTGCCAGCTCCTCCAGTTCCTCCTTGATGACATCGCGGTCAATCACCTTATCAACGCGAACTACCTTCGGTCTATTTCCCATATAAAGCCATGCCTCCTTCTTATGATTGTCTCCGCTGCTCATTGTAGTTCGAGGAAAAAGACTCTGTCAATTCGATGACAGGGCACCGGGTCAACTTGACAACCCTTTAATATTTCATTTAGCATTTATCAGCTATGCCATCTGGTTGGGCAGGTTGTCCTTTTCTTCTCAATAAGAATCCGGCAGTGGCCGAAAGCGCATGTTGGGTCATGCTCAATACTTCTTCTCCAGCAATTTAGCGAAAATTAATCTGCCTGAAAAAAGGCCGGGTTAAGGAGGATGTAATATGATGAAAAGAGCCATGAGAATCAATCCCGACGATAATACCGCCACCGTCCTCAACGACATTGAGGCCGGAGAAACCATCAGCCTGGTTTCAAAGTCGGGCCCGGTCGGGGAAATGACCGCCAGGCAGGCGGTACCATTCGGACATAAACTGGCCGTTGTTGATATCAAGAAGGGTGAAAAAATTCTGAAGTACGGGGAGGTTATCGGCATGGCGACCCAGCCGATAAATAAGGGTGAGTATGTTCACACACATAACGTCGAAAGCGCCCTCCTTCCCGGCGCCAAGGAGGCGAAATAATGGAATTTTTAGGTTATGAAAGGCCTGACGGTTCCGTTGGCGTGCGCAACCATGTGGCCGTCATCTCAAGCGGGCGCTGTGCCAACGAAATGGCCGTCGCCATTGCTGATGCTGTGCAGGGCGCCGTGCCCATCATCCATACCCATCCCTGCGTCCGCCTCAAAGACGATAACGAGCGGGCATTACGAACCCTGGCCGGCATAGGCAGCAACCCCAATGTAGCCGGCGCTATAGTAATCGGTGTTGGCTGTGAGAATCCTCCTCCTGCCCAGATTGCCGAAGAAATAGTCAAATCAAAAAAACCGGTCGAGGCCCTGGCCATTATGGGCAGCAACGGCTTCCAGGAAGTACTTGATAAGGGGTTGACAACCGCCCGCCGCATGGTATCCGAGGCGTCCCAGATGCAGAGAAAGCCCTTTCCCTTGAGCCACCTCGCCCTGGGGGTGAAATGCGGGGCTTCAAATGCCACCTCCGGCATTTCCGGCAATGCCGTTACCGGACAGGTTTTTGACCGGTTGATTGCGGAGGGAGGCACCGCCATGTTCTCGGAAACAACCGAGGTCATCGGGGCCACCCACCTGCTGGCCAAGAGAGCCATCAATAAGGATGTAGCCAGGCGACTGGAGCAAATGGTGGAACGGATGGAGGCCAGGAT
>JBARQF010000073.1:0-4196 GCA_049643605.1 Dehalococcoidales bacterium | reverse complement strand
CAGCCGGCTCAGCAAGGGTAATTACGGATACCTCGTCGATGTGATAGCCCCGGGCATAATCTTGTCACAGGCCGTTGGCAGGGTTGGCTGTCTGCTCAATGGCTGCTGTTACGGGCTGGAAACTTTGCGGCCGTGGGGCGTTGTCTATACCCATCCCGATAGTTTTTGTCCGGTTGGGACATCCGTGCACCCGGCGCAGGTGTATGAGATTATCTGGAACCTTATCGTTTTCGGCGTACTGGTCAAAGTGAAAGGGCATCTCAAGCCTGATGGCTCCCTCTTCATGCTTTACCTCAGCCTGTACTCGGTATATCGCCTGGGCACGGACTTCCTGCGCGATGGAACCCCGTTCCTCTTTGGCCTGCACCAGGCACAGGTTATCGCTGTCGTTGTTCTGGCGATTTGCATCCCGCAACTGGTTCTCAGAACGAGGTGGGTGAGGGCAGAGAAATAATGCCTTCGCCCCGGCGTTTCCCGCAGATATTCTACGGATGGTGGATTGTCGCTGCCTGTTTCACCATCGCCATGTATATGAGCGGTTCGGTCTTCTATGGCTTCACCGCTATTTTTGAGCCGATAGCCGAAGAATTCGGCTGGAGTTACACTTCAATTTCAGTAGCCGCTTCCATACGTGGTCTGGAAGCTGGACTGCTGGCGCCGGTTGCCGGTATAATAATCGACCGCTGGGGGCCACGGAAGCTCATCTTCGGTGGCGTAATCTGTATCGGACTCGGACTGTTACTGCTCAGCCAGGTACATTCCATTGGCATGTTTTACCTTGCCTTTATCCTGATGTCGCTGGGAATTAGTAGCTGCGGTATCTCGGTGACCGTAACCACCGTTGCCAACTGGTTCCGCCGCAGGGTGGGCCTGGCTACCGGCATCACGATATGCGGTTACGGCGCCGCCGGCTTGTTGGTACCCCTGATGGTAGGGCTGGTTGACGCCTTTGACTGGCGGGTGGCGATAGCTATTATGGGTGCCGGGATGCTCGTTATCGGGTTACCGCTCTCAACGCTCCTGCGGCATAAGCCCGAGCAGTATGGCTATCTGCCCGACGGGGAAGAAAGCGGCCGGGCGGTCTTTGACAAAAGTTCAATGAAACTGCCAGCCAGAGAAGTAGGCATCACTGTCAGGCAGGCAATGAAGACTCGCGTCTTCTGGATTATTTTGCTGGCGGTGATGCCGCAATTCATAGTGATGCCGGCGGTGATAACACACGTGATGCCGTATCTGAGCAGCATAGGCATCACCCGGACGACATCAGGCCTGGTGGCCACCGCTATCCCGCTGCTGAGCATCGGTGGGCGCTTTGGTTTCGGCTGGTTTTCGGACAGGTACGTGGCCAAGCGACTGGCGGCATTCGCGCTCACCATACTGACGCTCGGGCTGGTCTGTTTTGAATTTGTCTCTCTGGGCTGGACATGGTTACTGGTGCCGTTTCTGGTTCTACTGGGCTTTGGATACGGAGGCATTAATACCATGGTTGGCGTACTGCTGCGGGGGCACTTCGGGCGGGGCAACTTCGGCACCATTATGGGTTTTGCCTGGGGTATTCTGATGCTTGGCACCATGACCGGACCGCCTATCGCTGGCTGGGTATTTGACACCTGGGGGAGCTATCAGGGCGTATGGATAGCAATGGCTGCGGCGACCTTTGTTGGTGCCATAATCATGATTACGATGCCTCGGGCCAGAGAATAGCGATACCCCGCGGTTGATTCATACCACTGCGCTATTTAAAGCCTGTCCTTTAAGATTGGCCTGCCGGTGCGAAATCCATAATATTAAGCCTGAGCGTCTCCTTGCCGCGCCAGCGGTCTATTTCCAGATTATAGACGATGTCAAGGGCTGGCGCGACATCTGCCAGGTAGCTGCCCAACCGGAAGGCAACGCCATCCCATCTGGCGCCTCCCTGCCCGAGCCTGAAACGCAGGTGCTCGCCGCCGTTGCCCATGGTGCGGCAGTCCATAACTTCAACGCGCCGGCTGAGATAGGTGGGTAACGGGTTGCCGCGACCAAAAGGTGCCAGTTGCTGTGTCATCTGGAAGGTGTCTCCACCCAGGTCGGGTAGCGTAACCTCGACGTCAATATCAAGGGCGGGGCGCAGGTCAACTCCTCTGAGCTGGTCAGTGGCCAGTTTCAGAAGTGTTTCCTCAAGCCGGGGGAGATTTCGGGTCGGCAGGGTGAAGCCGGCTGCCTGAGAGTGACCGCCGAACTGTGAGAGAAGGTGTCGGCTCTCCGTCAGGGCGGCAATGATATTGAACTCCGGGATACTGCGGCAGCTACCGCTGCTCACCTTTTCACCAGTTCTGACGACCAACGCCGGACGGTAGAATTCATCGGCAAGGCGGCTGGCCACCAGCCCGGCGATGCCGAGAAAGTAGTCACCGTCACTGGCTACGAGAAGCGGGGAGATGCCGTGTGAGAGCACCTGCTGCCTTGCCCGCGTCACGGTGCTGGCGGTCAGTTTCTGTCGCTCGGCGTTTTTCTGCTCCAGCCACCGTGCCAGTCGGCGGGCTTCAGTAGGGGAGTCGGTCATGAGCAGTTTGTAGCTGGCCATAGCATGTTCCAGCCTCCCGGCGGCATTCAGGCGCGGGGCGATAACCCACGATATACATTCGGCGTCAAGGCTGCCACCGCTCAGCCCTGTCTGTTCAATGAGCGCCCTGATGCCCAGGCGTGGGCTGCGGTTCATCAGTGTCAGCCCTTCTTTTACCAGATAGCGGTTCTCACCCAGCAGCGGTGACATATCGGCGACGGTACCGATTGCGACTAAGTCCACCAGTTCCTCAAGCTGCCCTCCCCGGCCAACACTCTGGTAGAGCGCCTGAAGCAGCTTGAAAGCCACCCCAACGCCGGTCAGCTCCGTAAAGGGATATGCCGAACCGGCCAGTTTCGGATTGACAATCGCCACCGCCGGTGGCATTTCGGGCAGCGGGGTATGGTGGTCGGTAATAACGATGTCCAGCCCTATTCTCTGCGCCTTCTTTACTTCGGACAGGCTGGTAATCCCGCAGTCGACGGTGACCACGAGCCCGATGCCCTGCTGGCGGAGGTTCTCCAGGGCCGCGGTTTTCAGACCGTAACCTTCCGTCAGGCGGTGCGGTATATACGGAATAACGGTACCGCCGAGCGCGGAAAAGCCCTGAACGAGGAGGGCCGTTGCTGTGATGCCATCAGCGTCATAGTCACCGTATATGGCGATTGGCTCTCCGGAAAGCAGAGCCTGGTATATCCTGGCTACAGCCCGGTGCATATCCGTCAGTAGCAGGGGGTCATTGCTGAGGCTTTCATCAGCATCGAGGAAAGATGTTACCTGTGCGGATTCTTTCAAGCCGCGATTGAACAGGAGCTGGGTGATAAGGGGGGGAATACTTGAGTTGCCAACCAGATACTGGCGCGGAGCCGGCGGCAGCAGATTCCAGCGGTAACGACTCAAGCTTATGCCTCGAAATATTTTCGGAGTATCAGTACTGAGTTATGCCCGCCAAAACCAAACGAGCTGGATAATGCCGTATTGACTTCAGCCTTGCGGGCAACATTGGGCACGTAGTCAAGGTCACAATCCGGGTCGGGGTGGTTGTAATTGGTGGTGGGCGGGATAATGCCGTTCCGGATGGACAGTATGCATATCATAGCCTCGATGGCGCCGGCACAGCCGATGAGGTGTCCCAGCATTGACTTGGTGGAACTTATCGGAACTTTATAGGCGTAGTCACCGAAGGCGGATTTAATCGCCCGTGTCTCCATGGCATCGTTTAACTGGGTAGAGGTGCCGTGGGCATTAATGTAATCGATTTCCGTTGGCGATATATCTGCCTTTTTCAGTGCGATTCGCATTGCCCTGGCGGCACCTTCACCGTTTGCCATCGGCTGGGTAACGTGAAAGGAATCGGCGGTGGCTCCGTAAGCGATGATTTCCGCCAGCACGGTGGCGCCCCTTTTAAGAGCGTGCTCCAGTTTCTCGAGGACAAGTACACAGGCACCCTCGCTCATGACGAACCCGTCACGCTCGGCGTCAAAGGGGCGTGATGCCTCCTTGGGAGCATCGTTCCTGGTGGAGAGTCCTTTCAGGGCGGTGAAGGCGGTAATGCCCAGCGGGTTAATGATTGACTCGGTACCGCCGGCAAACATTACCTGAGCATCGCCGTGTTTGATGAGTTCGTACGCGGCACCGATGGCATCCGAGCCGC
>JBARQF010000072.1:0-2013 GCA_049643605.1 Dehalococcoidales bacterium | reverse complement strand
GGTGCCTTCTTCAAGTCGACGCAGGAGCAATATTTCCACCCACCCGCCACCATCAGCTTTCCGGCCATAGAGTCGGGCCGGTATGACCAAGCTCTCATTGAAAACGAGCACGTCGCCGTCACGGAGGTAATCACTGATTTCGTAAAAGCGGTGATGTGCTACCGGGCCGCCGGGGCGGTTCACCACCATCAGGCGGGAGTTATCCCGGGGTTCAACCGGAGACTGCGCAATGAGTTCCTGAGGGAGTATATAGTCGAAATCACTCGTTTTCATACCAACAGAATCAGGACAAAAGACGTTCCACTACATCCTACCGTAATTATGGGCAAAAGGCGACAAGAAAGATATACTTTCAGGCAGGAGCGAAATGCGGCCAGAATTTAATGTCCTATACCACCGGCCTCGGCATCAGACCCGACTTCTCCACGACCTCCGGAACGATATCCTCCCAGCCCACCGCCATGATGTGGATGCCGTGTATCCCCGGCATATCCTTCAGCTGCTCTATGATTTCCAAAATGATTTTCACTCCCTCTTCTTTGGGAGCTTCCGATTCTTCCATTCTGGTCACGATTTCATCAGGCACAGCCACGCCCGGAACGTAGTCGCGCATGTAGCGGGCCATACCGGCGGAGCGGATGGGAATGACACCGGCCATGATATGCACCTGCTTGTCCAGACCCCGCTCCGTCAGCATTTCCATCCATTTGGCGAACTTTGGCACATCGTAGATGGCCTGCGTCTGAATAAAATCGGCGCCGGCTTTTATTTTCTTGGCCAGCCGGTTCACCCGGTACTCAAACGGGTCGGCAAAGGGATTAGCGGCAGCCCCGATGAACAGAGGCACCTCCCCGGAAACATCCTCGCCGGAGATGAATTTCTTCTCGTCACGCATCATTTTCAGTGCCTGGATAAGCTGCATCGAATCGATATCAAAAACACCCTTGGCCGTCGGGTGGTTGCCGAACTTCTGGTGGTCGCCGGAAAGGCAGAGAATATTACCTATACCCAGAGCAACCGCACCGAGCACATCGCCCTGCAATGCCAGCCGATTACGGTCGCGCACGACCATCTGCATCACCGGCTCAATGCCCTGCTGCTTCAGGAGCAGGCAGCCCGCGACGCTGGACATGCGCACGATGGCGGTCTGGTTATCGGTGACGTTCACCGCATCGCAGCAGTGGCGGAGCAGCTCGCCTTTCTTCCGTATCGCCTCGGCGCTGGTACCTTTGGGGGGTCCGGCCTCCGCGGTCACGGCAAACTTGCCACTCGTCAGTATCCGTTCCAGTTTCGTTCCGGCCTTCATTCGTTACCTCCTATGAGGTAGTGGTGCACTCTGCCTCCGCATCTATCTTCCTCGGCCCACCGGTGACACTCACACTCCAATCTTTGCAGGGCTCGATTTCTTCCATTTCATCCAGCCGCCCCATCTCCGACAGGCGGTCGTAGATAAGCTGCCAGGCGCAGGGGACGTCCTCAGATACCTCGCACTTGCCCTCCGAAGAACCGCCGCAGGGCCCGTTCAGCAGGCTCTTGGAGCAGCGGACCAGCGGGCAGATGGCCGCCGTCTTCCCTAGTACGCAACTGCCACACTGCAGACACACCTCGGTGAAGTGCCCCGGGCTGTCCTCCATACCGATAAACATGGTATTCAGTGCCGGATATACCGGCTTTTTATCCTTCAGGTGCAAGGCTATCATCTGCACGCCAATGGCGCAGGTCATCGCCAGCACGCAATCGGCCTCTTTTACCCGCCCCGCCTCCTCCTCCAACGCATATTTGGTCAGCTCATCACAGGCGGTGGGGATTATCATCCAGCCGGTGACCTTTTTGGCACTGCCCTCGAGCTTCTCCTTCATCCCCAGAACTTCGGATTTCCCGCCGGTGTGGCACATGGTAGCGCAGGTGCCGCAGCCGATGATATACACTCCCCCGCATTTTTCAAGATAACCCCTCACCTCTTCGGTCGGTTTACGGCTGGTAATCGTCTTCATCCTTGTCCCTCCTTACTTG
>JBARQF010000071.1:0-7582 GCA_049643605.1 Dehalococcoidales bacterium | reverse complement strand
GGATTTTAACTCCCGGGTAAGTCTCACCGGGTTAATATTGACCAAGATGGACGGGGATGCCCGGGGTGGGGCCGCTCTTTCCATACGCTGGGTGAGTGGTGTGCCGATAAAATTCATCGGCATCGGCGAGAAGGCGGACGCCCTGGAGCCATTTTATCCCGACCGCCTGGCGTCGCGCATCCTGGGAATGGGTGACGTGCTTACCTTCATTGAAAAGGCGGAGACGGCATTTGACCAGAGTCAGGCCGAGGAGCTGAAGAAGAAGGTAGAAAAGGCCGGTTTTGACCTGGATGATTTCCTGTCGCAGCTCCAGACCGTGAAAAATATGGGGCCGGTGGGCCAGCTGCTGGACATGCTGCCCGGCGTGTCCAAGCTTGCCGCCAGACTCCCGGAAGGTACCGAGGAGAAGCAGCTGAAGAAAGTGGAAGCGATGATACTCTCCATGACCCCGCAGGAACGAAAAAGCCCGGCAATCATTGGGGGGAGCCGTCGGAAGCGCATTGCTCGCGGCAGCGGCGTGCAACCCCACGATGTGAACCAGTTATTAAACCAGTTCCAGCAGATGCAGAAGCTCATGAAGATGGGGGTCAAGGGGAAGCTGCCCAAGAACCTGATGGGAATGTTCGGCTAGTTCCTACTCCAGGTAATCTTTCAGCTTGCGGCTGCGGCTGGGGTGGCGCAACTTTCTCAGCGCTTTCGCCTCAATCTGGCGGATTCTCTCCCGGGTAACGTTGAACTCTTTGCCCACCTCTTCCAGCGTCCGGCTGCGTCCGTCCTCAAGGCCGAACCTGAGCTGCAGGACACGCTGTTCACGCGGTGTAAGCGTGTCAAGCACGTCTTCAATCTGCTCTTTGAGGAGCTGTTTTGAGGCGGCGTCCACCGGCGGCAGGGCATTCCGGTCCTCGATTGAATTCCCCAGCGGGCTGTCTTCCTCCTCGCCGATGGGCGACTCCAGCGATATGGGCAGCTGCGATACTTTTACTATCTCCCTGACCTTTTCCGAGGATATCTCCATCTCCTTGGCGATTTCAGTGGAGGTGGGTTCACGTCCGTATTCCTGGGCCAGGCGACGGCTCGTTTTGAGCAGGCGATTTATCGTCTCTACCATGTGAACCGGAATGCGGATGGTGCGTGCCTGGTCGGCGATAGCCCTGGTGAGCGCCTGTCGTATCCACCAGGTGGCATAGGTGCTGAATTTATAGCCCTTGCGATAGTCGAATTTCTCCACGGCACGCATCAGGCCGATGTTACCTTCCTGAATCAGGTCCAGGAGAGACATGCCACGCCCGATGTGCTTCTTGGCTACGCTCACCACCAGACGCAGGTTAGCCTCAATGAGGTGCCTTTCTGCCTTTCTGGATTCAAAATCAATGCTTCGGAAATGAGCTTCAAGCTGGTGTTCATGAGTCCGGATTGCATTGATGAAGGATTCATCATTGACCAGTTTATCAATGTCAGGAAACGAGGTATTCGAATTAATAGCCGCGCGGACATCCTCGGTCAGCAGTTTGCAATTGAGCGACAGGTCAATAAACTTTTGCTCGGTTGTCGGCATGGATAGCCCGGTGCGGAGAGAAATATCGTCAATCAATTGCGGGTCAATGGAATTGTTAAGGCTCTCCTGCAGTCGGGCATTGTTGATGGCTTCAAAAAAGCCGGTCGTCCTGGGTATACCGAGCCGCTCCTGAATAAGCTGTATTAATTCAGACGTCTCTCCGAGTTCTCTGATAACGGCCAGTACTATATCTACTGCCGATGGCGCTCTGCCGTGCTCTTGCAGGGACTGATTTTTTATCTCGCTGACACGCTTGCCCTCCTCCATCTTTTTGGCCAGTGTCTTTTCATCGTTGGCAGTGAGAAGGTGCACCCGGCCGATCTCATGGAGGTAGATACGGACGGGGTCATCGGCTATTTCCTGTTGGTCCAGCCCTTCAAGTGATGAAGGTGGTTCAATCGTGAGGGCTGGCTCTGGCTTAGTAACATGGAAAGGCTCTTCGTGCCATGATTCGTCCTGCTCATGAGGTATCTCCGGCTCAACGTTTCCGCCCTGGTCATGGGGAGGTGCATGGTCGCCGGGGGGGTTGCTCGGCATTTCATCCCCGGTTTTCTCTTCATCATGCTCGTCTTCAGGAACGAACTTATTTTCCAATCCTTCCGTACTCATGCTTTACCTCCTGCTCTCTAACCGCCTCTGGATTTTTTTATATAAGTCTCTTTCATACGTAGAGATGGCTCTATGCCTTCCTCTTCCAATTTAATAAGGTCAGCACCGGGGCCTTTTTCCTCGCGTTCTGACGCGAGCATTTCTTCTTTCCTTTTTTCCATATTTTTCCAGAATTCTCGTTCTAAGCGAAGGATACAATCATCATATTTCTGTTCGATATTATTTGGTGGCAATTCCCATTTTACCAGAGAATCAAGATGTTCGTGAATGGCGGTATCTATATTTTCTTTAAGCGTTGATAAGTCATTGGAGTGCTGTAATGCAAGTAGTATTTCTCGGTTCTCGCTGTTAGTAAAATATTCGGATGCGGGGTATTTATTAACTTCCTTTAACTCAGGGTGCTGTAATAAAAGTGCTATGCAATATTCCTCAAGACGGCTTGAGCGAATTAAAGGTGATTTATAATCATATGTTTCCTGCTTTGAGAGTGCTATCGGCTTTCTTTGTCTGCCAATAGATGGTTTCAATCGACTCAGTTCGGCTTCAATGGTGCGTTCCCCGACGTTGACCAGTCTTGCCAGCTTCTGTATATAATGTGCCTGACGGACTTTATCTTGTATTTCGGCAATTACGGGCAGTAGCTCCTTTACGGCCAGTGACTTATCCCTGGCTGTGTCCAGGTTAAGCTTACCGGTAAGCATGTTAATGGTGAAATCCACAATCGGCGTTGCCTCGGACAGTAATTTGCGCCAGGCATCAGCATCCTCCTTGATAACATCATCAGGGTCTTTGCCCTGAGGCAAAATGGCAACCCTTATCTCGGACTCAAGGATGTTTTCATAGCTTACGACACGCAGCATGGCTTCCTCACCGGCAGCATCGGCATCAAGGGCCAGGACCAGATTCCGACTCAGCCTTTTCAGGGAGCTTACCTGCGCCTCGGTAACCGATGTGCCCATGGAGGCGACCACGTTATTGAAACCGTTCTGATGGGCGGTGATGACATCGACGTAGCCCTCAACGATGACTGCCATTTCCTGCTGCCTGATGGCAGCGGCAGCCAGGTTGATGCCGTATAGATTGTGGCTCTTGTCAAAAGCGGGCGTCTGCGGCGAGTTCATGTACTTGGGCAGAGAGTCGTCAAGCACCCGGGCGCCAAAGCCGATTACGTGCCCTCTAATATCCAGGATGGGGAACATCAGCTTGTCGCGGAAGCGGTCATAGGTTCGACCGTTCTCTGACTTGACTATCAGACCCACCTGCACCAGCTCATCCTCTGTGTAGCCCCGTTCCTGGAGGTGTTTTTTTAGGTCATCCCACTCATTTAAGCTGTAGCCCATTTGAAATTCAGACGCCGTTTTTTCGGTGAAACCACGGCTCTGGACATAGTTTCTGGCTTTTGCGCCGCCCGGAGAGTTGAGCAGCAGGTTTTGGAAATACTGGGCAGCCGCCTCATTGATTTTGAAGAGCCGCTCTTTCTCCTCTTTTTCTTCGTCCCTTCCGGGTCGGGATGGTAAGGTAACCCCGGCTCCCTGCGCAAGAAGACGCAGCGCTTCGCCGAAGTCCAGGTTTTCCTTCTTCATAAGGAATGAGAAAACGTCGCCGCCGGTGTTGCAGCCAAAGCAGTGCCAGCTCTGCTGTTCCGGGTAGACGAAGAAGGAGGGGTTTCTCTCGCCGTGAAACGGGCATAGCCCCACCAGGTTACGCCCCGCCTTTTTCAGCGTGATGTACTGGCTGACAATGCTCGCAATGTCTGTTTTCTGTTTGACCTCGTCGATAGTGCTCATCTGGCCGGCTGGTTCCTTTTATTAATGACTATTTGAGCCCGTCAGCTACCCTCAGGGCGTACTGGTCAGTCATACCGGCGATATAGTCGACCACCCTCCGCTCGGCATCATCACTGTAGGTAAGGTATTCCGGAGGTAGTTCTTCATCATGTCTGGTGAAGTACTCGTACAGGTGGCAGACCACATCTCTTGCCTTGTCGCTTTCCTCCTCAGCGGACTTGATATGGTACACCCGTTCAAAAAGGAATTCCCTGAGTTCGTTGGTGGCAGCCAGTATCCCGGGGCTCATGGATATCATCGGGTTCTCTACTTCTATTTTATCATAACCGCTGGCTGCCCACGAGCTATCAATGATGTCACCGACCATGGTATTGATGCGCTGTGAATGCGAGAGACCCAGCACTTTCACGGCACCGATGGGCAAGTCGCGTTCCGTAATAATACCGGCCCTGATAGCATCGCCAATATCATGGTTGATATACGCGAAAATATCGGCCATTCTTACTATCTCACCTTCAAGGGTATTTGCTTTTGTCCATTCATCACCAAGAACATCACCTCTCGATTTTGAGTGGTTCAGGATGCCTTCCCGGACCTCAACGGTAAGGTTGAGTCCGTGGCCGTCGTTTTCCAGGAGGTCGACCACTCTCAGGCTCTGTTCATTGTGCCGGAAACCCGGAGCAAAGAGTTCATTGAGCACGTCTTCTCCTACGTGGCCGAATGGGGTATGCCCGAGGTCATGACCGAGAGCGATTGCCTCGGTCAGGTCCTCATTCAGGTTAAGAGCCCGGGCCATGGTACGACCTATCTGGGAGACTTCCAGGGTATGAGTCAGCCTGGTCACATAGTGGTCGCCCAGCGGCGCGATAAAGACCTGTGTCTTGTGCTTCAGGCGACGGAACGACTTGCTGTGGATTATGCGGTCGCGGTCACGCTGGAAAGCCGTCCTCATCGGGCAGGGTTCTTCGTCTCTCAGCCTGCCTCTTGAGAGTCGGCTCTTCACCGCGTACGGTGAGAGGCTTTCCTCTCTTTCCTCACTGAACTGACGAATTGAAAAGCGCCTGATCACGAAGGCTTCAATCTCTCTGCCAGAATGCCGAACCGCCGACAAATATATTATACCACATCGGATAGAGGAAATCCTTTTAGAACTTAACATAATAACCGTGTTCAAGGTTATACATGGGATGGCGGTGTGGGGCAATCCGTACCAATTCTGGTTGACAAGCGTAGCTGTCTGACGTAGAATTAAACTGCTGGCTGACATATCGGGGAGGTACGGTTATGATTGAGATGACCATCGACAGTATCCGCGTGAGCTTGATGAACTACCAGCGGGTGGTAATCCTGAAGGAAAAAATGGCCAAACGGTATCTTCCTATCTGGATCGGTCCCGCGGAAGCCGATGCCATCGCCGTTAAACTTCAGGGCGTGACGGTACCGAGACCCCTTACCCACGACCTGCTCAATTCGGTGATTGACTCACTGGGAGCGGCGATAGACTCCATTATTGTCAGCGACCTGAAGAGTGACACCTTCTATGCCAAGATTATCCTTAGTGTTAATGGCGAGCAGATGGAGGTTGACTCACGTCCCAGTGATGCTCTGGCCCTGGCAGTGCGAACTGATGCGCCAATATTTACCGAGGAAGCTGTCCTGGACAAAGCTGGTATCCTGCTTGATGAAGAAACCGGAAAGCCGATTATGGATGAAGCGGACGAGGTTGACACGAAGGATAAGAAAGTAAGCGAAGAGGAAATGAAAAAGATGTCCGCTTTCTATGACTTCATCAATACGCTTGACCTTGATGACTTTGACAAGCGAAAATCCTGAAGATAATCGGGATAAGGCGATGGGAGCCTGAGCGGTGGAAGATAGACTGATAAAAAAACTGATGACGTCGATGAAATGCGAAGAGTGTGGCCAGAACTATGAGTCTTTCAACATTGATATCCTCGGCCACCGCGAAGACATGTGGTTCTTAAGAGCACTCTGTTCGTCGTGCCATACCCAGTGTCTGGTGGCAGCGGTGGTCAAGGAGGACAAAGTGGTAGAAGAGGTGGAAGACCTCACCACGGCCGAGGTGGATAGAAACCAGAGCGAAGCGATTGAAATTGATGACATGCTCGATATGCACAATTTCCTGGTGGATTTCGATGGTGATTTCTCGAGTTTTTTCGGACAGGAGAAGCTTCGCTAGATTAACCTGATGGTTATGGTAGTCGTATACGATACGGGCAGCCCTGACGCTTGAATGTTGGGGCTCTTTTATTTGCTGTAGCCTCTGGTAGTTTATTGCCGCTTGAGATGATACAATATACCGGGTTGCGCTTTGGCGCATTAATTGAGGCGAATATGAGCAGATGGACGGCGGCCCTGCGGCTGGTAGGGGTGGGATTTTTCATCGGGAGCTCAATCGTGCTGGGTGTGGTGGCAGGCCTCTGGCTGGACAGCCGACTTAATACCAGCCCCGCCCTGGGGATAGTGGGACTGTTCCTCGGCATTTTAGTTGCTTTCTACGGAGTGTACCGGATGCTCATACCCTTGATTAAAAATAAAAAGAACGGGGAAGGCGGTTGATGGCGAAGCGAAGGGTCCTGGGGATGCCACGACTTCTTCTGGTAGGGATACTGTGCCTGTTTGTTCTGCTGCTCATCGTTGGCTTTCTGGTTGGACCTCTTGGCAGGAGTGTGGTTGGCGATTTGGGATTGCCAGCATGGCTCAGCCTGCCTCATCCGGAGTTCAAACTTCCCGCGGAAACGTCGTTTCACCTCTTTGGATTTCCAATTGCCAACAGCATTATCGGCGCCTGGATCACGATGGTCTTTTTGATATGCCTGTCATACGTAATCACGCGCCGCATGAAGATTGTCCCCGGAAGGTTGCAGAGCGCATTCGAAGCGTTACTGGGCTGGCTCTATGACCTCTGCCGGAGAGTTGCCGGGGAGAAAAACGGGCGGCGGTTCTTCCCGGTGGTCACCACCATCTTCCTTTTCGTTGCCTTCAATGCCTGGCTGAGCCTGATACCGGGCTTCGGCTCGATATTCGTCACCAATGCCGAAGGTGAACAGGTGCACCTGCTCCGCGGCGCCAATACCGATATAAATATGCCTCTGGCGCTGGCGCTTATCTCGTTTGTCTTTGTGGAGTATTTCGGTTTGAAATCGCTGGGGCTGCGCTATCTGGGCAAATTTCTCAATGTAGGGCAATTCTTTGAGAGCATAAGGCAGATGGCAAAGGGACGGTTGAAGGCCGGGCTGGGCGGGCTGTTCACCGGGTTCATTCATATCTTCGTGGGGCTTCTGGAAACATTGAGCGAGCTGGTGCGTGTTGTCAGCTTCACCTTCCGTCTTTTCGGCAATATGACCGCCGGTGAAATACTGCTGCTCATCGCGGCGTTTCTGATACCGTGGGTGTTTGCCTTACCGTTTTACGGGCTGGAACTGCTTGTTGGTTTTGTTCAGGCGCTCATCTTCGGCGGGCTGACCTTGGTCTTTCTGACCCTGGCGGTGACCCACCATGGAGAAGAGTCGACCTGACATAAAAAATAAATTACGTCCTGGGTAAATCACTGAAGGAGGTTGAATATGGATCCAGTGACAATGAAGATGTTGGCCGTGGGTCTGACGGC
>JBARQF010000070.1:0-9327 GCA_049643605.1 Dehalococcoidales bacterium | reverse complement strand
ATAGGTGGCGGTGGCGCCGGAACGGCGGCGGCCATGCTTGCCGAGCAAAACGGTGCCAGGGTTATACTGGCCACCAAGCTCCGTCACGGTGACGCCAACACCATGATGGCCGAGGGTGGCATTCAGGCAGCCACCAAAACGGAAAAAGACTCCCCGGGCGTTCATTACCTGGATACGGTTGGCGGCGGCCACTTTAAAAACGAGCCGGAACTGGCCCAGACGCTGGTCGCCGAGGCACCGGATGTAATCAGGTGGCTGGAGGGCCTCGGGGTGATGTTCTCCAAATTTCCCGATGGCAGATTGCATTCCATGCATGGCGGCGGGACCAGTCGGAAGCGGATGCATTTCTGCGGGGACATAACGGGCGCCGAGATAATGCGCACCATCCGGGACGAGGCCCGTAACCGGGAGAATATCACCGTTCTTGAGTTTTCACCCGCCGTAGAGTTAATTTTGAATGAGCACGGGCACTGCGCGGGCGCCATTCTTTACAACCTGGAAACGGAAGAATACCTTGTGGTCAAGGCCAGGGCGACCATCATGGCTACCGGCGGCTGCGGCCGACTGCACGTTCAGGGATTTATGACCACCAATCACTATGGGGCTACGGCCGACGGCATTGTCCTGGGCTACCGCGCGGGCGTGAACCTCAAGTTACTGCATACCGTTCAGTATCACCCCACCGGCGCCATCTACCCCGAGCAGGTTGAAGGCATCCTCATCACGGAGAAATTCCGAGGAGCAGGGGCGAATGTCGTAAATATCGACGGGGAGCAGTTTGTCAACGAGCGTGAGCCGAGGGACGTGGAAACGGCCGCCATCATCAGGGAGTGCCTGGAAAGAGGCAAGGGCGTTCCCACGCCCACCGGAAAGCTGGGCGTATGGCTTGATTCGCCCATGGTAGATGTATTGATGGAGGAAGGCGCGGTGGAGAGAGAGTTTCCGGGCAAATTCATCATGTACCGGCGGTTTGGCATTGATATTGCCAAAGAACCGATGCTGGTCTACCCCACCCTCCACTACCAGAACGGCGGACTGGAATACAATGCCTGCGGGGAGACGTCCATACCGGGGCTTTTCATCGCCGGGGAGGTCAGCGGCGGCGTGCACGGCGAAAACCGCCTGATGGGCAATTCTTTGCTGGATGTCATCGTTTTCGGGCGGATTGCCGGGGAGAGCGCGGCGGGCTATGCCCGGGATAAGGCGAAAGACGGCAAATTGTCACTGCAGCATGTTAAAGATTATAACCAGGAGCTGGAAAAATCAGGCATTGTCACCGACCGGGTAGCCCCGATGCTCCTGCCTGACTACGCCAATCCCGAGGTGCGGGAAAGGCAGCTCACCGCCCACCACGTGGGGAAATAAACACGGCTTTATTCTTCATTTAGAACGGTTATATATAAAAAGAGGAGGCTGTGTGCCTCTTTTTTATTTCATCAGATTCATAACGATGAATACTCCCCAGAGTATAACAGTAACACCCAGAGCTACTATCGATATGATATATTGTTTTTTGGAGCCTGTTAAAGCAGTTTTCGTCTGTGATTCATTAAATAATTGTGATACCAGTTGTTCAAGGTGAGATACTCTTAAAGACAGCGTTTTTAATGTGGCTGTCTCTATAGCACCTGGAAAAGACTGTAAGAGAGACTCCAGTTTTTCGCTCTGTTTTTTCATGATGCCTGAAACATTGTCCCATTCGGCTTGCGTATCATCTACTTGAGTCTTTAACGTCTCAATCGCTGCCAGGTAATCATTCTTACGCCATGCTCGCCAGCTGTCTACCTCCTCGCTTAAAGTTTCAAGCGCGGTACGTAAATCCGACATTTTATCAGGCAGGCTTGTTTCTGTTACTGTGTCTGCAACAGCTTCTTTGATTTCCTCTACTTGTTCTTGCAGAGGTAGTCCTTTTGCATTTTCTTCATTCATCTCATGCCAATTATAACATTCATGTCAACACGCAATATATTAATCAACTAATAAGGGGGAGCCTTTCAGCTCCCCCTGTTTCTATTCTCTTCTATTTCACCAGCCGCCAGGAATAAAGGCGCGCGGCGTTTTTTATGGCTGAAATTCCCTTATTCCAACCTGTATCAGAGTCGCTCCCAGCCCAGCCTGCCCACCACGTTTTTGCCTTCTTTCAAATTAGCTAAAACCTTCATATATTTTAATAATAGATATCTCATCCTCTGCACCATATCCGAGACTTCTAGCTATATGAAATGTATGATAGGCCGCTGCAACCATCGGTAGTGGTATACCCAGTGCCATCGCCGTTTCCAATATATTTTTTGTATCTTCAACTGCGATGTCTACGCTTCCTTCCGGATTGAAATCTCTATTTATGATTTTTGGGGCACGGCGCTTGAAAACTTCACTACTGCCGACACTTTTGCTGACCATTTGGAAAACTTCTTCAAGGTCAAGGCCCAGCATTTTTGCCATGGCCATAGCTTCAGCGGTGGCCGCGAAGTTCACCTCTACCATTATCTGATTTATCATTTTGAAAGCGCAGCCGTGACCCAATTCACCAACGTGTTTCACATTCTTTCCCATAGCCTCAAATAGAGTCCGGTTATCGCTAAAAATCTCTGTGTCTCCACCAACCATGATAGAGAGTGTACCTGCCGTTGCTCCGGAAACACCGCCACTTACCGGGGCATCCAGAACAGCCACGCCCTTGTCTTTGGCTATGTTATCAATCTCATTTATTTGTATCGGAGCAAGCGAACTCATAATGATTAAAGTAGAGTCTCTCTTCATGCTATGCAGAATGCCTTGTGGTGTTAAAACCACTTCTTTTATTTGCTCATAGTTAAGCAACATAGCAATGACCACATCACTGTGCTCGCCCAACTGGCTGGCATCCTGAGCAACGATGGCCCCGAGTTGCTCCATCTCTCTAAGTGACTTCTTATTGATATCGTAAACCATTAAAGGGAACCCCGCACTGATGATGTTGGTAGCCATTGGTTTCCCCATTCTACCTATACCGACAAAGCCTATTCTTCTGCCCCCGTGTCTTATGTTGGTCATTTTTATCTCCTTTTAGCCTATGCTAAATCAGTGTCGCTTCTAAGTCTACAACGCAACTCTTTTTGAAATTATTTCTGTAATCTGTGCTCTGAGTATTGTATTATATTTATCCAAATAGAGCGGGGAGCGATTAGCTCCCCCTGTTTCTATGATTTTCTTTTTCGCCAGCCGTCAGGAATAAAGGCGCGCGGCATTTTTCATGGCTGAAATTCCCTTATTCTAACGGGTGTCAGAGTCGCTCCCAGACCAGTCTGCCGATTACATTTTTGCCGCCCATCAGAAGCGGCACGGTGCGGAGTGTCAGGCGGTTTCCGGAGAACTCGTAGTAGCGGACGTTGTCCACGCCTCCTGCCATCCAGTTTGGAAAGCTGCTTCCCTGAACGTGATGCGTTACCATCTTCTTTTCTTCATCCACGTCGTAAGTGCCGAAATAGCACCGGAAGCCCTCAAAGGCGGCCTTTATCTCTTCCGGTGTCCCTTTAAGCCAGTCGTTCGAGGCAAATTCGGGGCGCTTTGCCTTGATAACCTGTGCCGCCATGCTCCGCTTGCCGTCATACATCAGCTGCCCGACGACCTCCTCTCCGAACGGGTAAATCACCTCACCCTCTTCGCTCCGATAATCCGTCGAGATGAGTTTCCAGGCACCGGTGAACTTCTCTTTATCCATGAGGCTCTCCTGCTCTAGTATTCAGTTGCAAGACAATAAAAAGTGGTGGGCAGTACAGGGATCGAACCTGTGACCTCCTGCGTGTAAAGCAGGCGCTCTAACCAGCTGAGCTAACCGCCCGTGGTGGCGCGCTTGGCGGGGCTCGAACCCACGGCCTCAGCCTCCGCAGGGCTGCGCTCTATCCAACTGAGCTACAAGCGCCGGTTATTTTGGTGCCGAAGGAGAGATTTGAACTCTCACGCCCTTACGGACACTACGCCCTGAACGTAGCGCGTCTGCCATTCCGCCACTTCGGCATGACTGGAGGTAGACTAACCGCCACCTCTCAACCCTGATAATGTTAGCACGCCAGAAAATTAATGGCAAGACTGCTGGCAGCTGATTGAACCAGGTACACCGGTACCGATATTGAACGAGGCCCGTTGCCGCTCAGTCCCTGTCCCAGGACCGGCTGTGCTTTTTGAGCATCTGGTTGAGCTTCTCCCGGTAGTACTTGAAATTCTCAAAGCTCACGTCCGACGATACCATGTGGTCGATAGTGGGGATGAAACCGCCCTGCTCGAGCATGAACGGTATCCGGTATTCCAGTTCCCGGTCGATTGCTTTCCTGCCTTCCACCAGTGCCCGCTTGTCAACGCCGCCGGTGATGGCCAGGTTGGGGAACGCCTTGCGCACTTCAACGACGTCCATGCCGGCAGCGACCTCGAAAGGGTATATGACGGTGACGCCGCCCTCTATCCAGAGCGGAATCAGTTTCCAGACATCGCCATCACTGTCCACCTGTACCAGGGTTACCCCGTGGTCTCTCAGGAAGCTGGTCAGCTTTTTGTAGCCGGGCAGGATGAACTCGCGGAACATCGCCGGGGAGATAAGCGGTCCGCCCTTGTAGCACATGTCCTCCCAGATGAAGACGGTATCCACCTCAACTTCTTTAAGCACTCCGTCGAAAAGCGCAATCCAGAGGTCGGCCAGGTGGTTATTGATGTCCTTCATCATCTCGGGGTCGTCATAGTACTTGGTCAGCAGTTCCTCGACGCCCATGAGATATCGCGGCGTGCCGAAGAAGCCATGCGTCTGGCCGAGCCCGATGGGATAATCACGTTTTTTGTATTCTGCAACCAGCTGCGACCAGTTATCCGGCAACCTGCCTTCCAGGCTGGGGCGAAGCCGCTCCGCCTTGTAGCGCTCCCAGCTTTCGCGATCCTTGACCGGTCCCCCGACGATGGTGGGCAGGCTGGTGCGGTTTTTCAGCTCCTTGCGCTGGCAGCCGTCCCATTCCTGCCATATATACCAGTCACCATGGTCCTCAATGACTTTGGCTTCATATGGTGGCCAGGCGCCGGTGGCTAACGGTACACGCACCAGATAAGGGTCCATTTTGAAGTAATCGTGGATATCGAGGGAAGTGTCGCGGTTCAGCGGCACGCCAGCGGCTTCGTTAAAAAGCCCGATGCCACCGTCAATGTCAGCGCGGAGTCCGTGCACCTGGGGTAGGCCTTCCTTATACCAGCGTCGCACCGTGCCGCCCCAGTAGCCGAATTCCCAGACAAGGTGCCGGTCCGGCTCCTCAAAATTCATAACCGCCAGAAAACGTTCCCGTGTGTTCATCGGCGACCTCCATTCGGGGAAAGTAGTGCCATGCTTGGATTAAAGATAACTACGCGGGCAGTTTCATCAGGCGGTCAGCCTCGTCCACGGCCGAGGCGCAGTCATCAGCATAGCCCTCAACGCCAATCTCATCAGCAAACTGGCGGGTTATGGGCGCGCCGCCTATGAGCATCTTCACCTTGCTGCGGACGCCGGCCGTTTCCAGGGCCTTGGAAATAGCGGGGATTGCGGTCATGGTGGTGGTGAGCAGGGCTGAGGTCGCCACAATGTTGGCGCTCGTTGACTTGGCCTCAGCCGCAAAGACGTCTGCTGAAACGTCCACGCCCAGGTCACGCACATCGTAGCCATTGCTCTCCAGCATCATCTTGACCAGGTTTTTGCCGATATCATGCATATCACCCTCAACGGTGCCGACGACCACAGTCCCTTTCTTATGAACATCTGCAGCGGCGAGGTGTGGCTGTAATTTCTCCGTTCCGCTCCTCATGGCGCGGGCAGCGATGAGGATTTCCGGCAGGTAGGCCTGGCCATCCTTGAATAGCTGTCCCAGTGCCTGGATGCCGGGCACCAATCCCTGGCCCAGTATGTCTCCAGCCGCAATCCCGGCGTTTAACGCCGCATCAACGGTCTGGACGGTCAGTTTCTCATCACCATTCTTAACTGCTTCGGCAATTGTCTTCAGGTGGTCAGGCATGTTCTCCTCCTTAATTTTCGGTGGCTTCAACTTTATTTACAGAGATACAATAAATGGGCAGTAGAGGATTTGAACCTCTGACCTCTGCGATGATTTGTCAGGTGTTCCTCGGAAACAGGCAAAACCCCACGGCTAGCGGATGGGTCGGAAAACAAACCAAGTATACGGCCGATATCGCGGGAATTTCGATTTTCCATCACCTTTCCTCCTGGTCTGCACGGCGTCGTATTAATCCTCCAGCTGTCCCGGTTAGTCAAAGATGCCTTCACGTTATAGAAAACGAACTGCTTCAGTATGTGTGTGATAATCTATTAGAAAACGCCTCGAGAACGGGCTTTAACAACAATATCATATCCGGATGTTTACTGCAATAATAGACTACGGAGTGGACACCGCTGCTGCCAACAGGGTTTATTTAAAATTACAGACGAAGTTTTCTATCATTGGCCCAAAAATGGGGGCATCTCCAACAAGTCCTTATACTAACACTGTATCTGGTACAGTTTTAGGGGCAGGTCAAAAGAGGGACTTGAAGGCGTAGTTACGTAGCGAAGATAGGACTGCTGACGGTTCTTGAAAATGCCTTCTTTTCCTTACTGGACTACCTTATCATCTGCGCCGGTAGCCACAAGATTAACTGGGGGAAAACGACGCACAAGATAAGTCCAATCATGATAAGACCAACGAACGGAAATACTCCCCGGATGATATCACCCATGGTCACTCCCAACTCTGCTGGTGCCGAACCTCGGAGATAGAATATCGCCGCCGCCATGGGCGGTGTCAGGAAGGCCATCTGAAGATTAATGATAATCATCATAGCAAACCAGAGAGGGTCAAACCCCAGCGCAGGCGCGATGGGCGCCAGTATGGGAACCATGATGAAGATGATGCCTATCCAATCAATGAAAAATCCCAGAATAAAGATGATAAACATGACCACGGCAAAGGCACCCCAGTGTCCGCCTGGGGCACCCATAATGACCTCGTTCACTACCTTGGCACCACCGGCAGGGATAAATACACCGACGAAAACGAAGGACAACCCCCCGATGAGGAGTATCATACTGGTGACCAAAAGTGTCTGCGTTGCTGTCGCCTTGAGGACATTAAAGCTAAATCGGCGGTAGGCGACCGTCAGGATTGTGGCAGCAAAGGCACCTACGGCGGCGGCTTCAGTAGGAGGAGCTATTCCAAAAAATATACTACCCAGCACAGCCAATATAAGTACTGCAGGCGGAACTAGGGAGGTAACCAACATCGTCGTTTTCTTCATGAAGGGAACGGCTCTTTCTTCAACAGGCACTGCCGGCGCTATTCTTGGTTGAAAGAAACATCGAAGGGCAATGTAAATGCAGTATAAAGCGGAGAGCATAAAACCGGGGATGAATGCGGCCATAAACAGCTTTCCCACCGAGATATTAGCCATTGGCCCGTAAATAACCAGCATGATACTGGGTGGAATTAGAATGCCCAGAGTGCCACCGGCACAGACGGCACCGCTGGCTAAACTTTTGCTATAGCCTCGCTTTACCATGGACGGAAGGGCAAGAAGTGCCAGCATGGAGACCGAGGCGCCAATTATGCCGACGCAGGCAGCCAGGACGGTGCCCATTAACACGGTGATTATCGCCAGCCCACCCCTGAGTCCGCTGAGCCAGAGGTATAATGCATCATACATCCTTTCGGCGATTCCCGAGCGTTCCAGCATGACTCCCATAAAAACAAACAGGGGAACTGCCAAAAGAGCATAGCTGTTTATCAGCTTGAAGAGACGTGCGTAGAGTAAATCAAACACGGGTGTTCCAAATAGTAAAAACCCAAAGATTAAGCCTAAGGCACCCACCGGGATAGCCAGGGGATAGCCAATCAAAACTCCCACCAGAACCCCGCCTAGCATCATTATGGTAATAATCTCTGGACTTAGGTCAATCATAGCGGTTTATTCCTTATCAGCAGGTATAAATCACGAATGAATTGAGACACCCCTTGAAGGATAAACAAACACAATGCTAAGAGCGTTACTGTTCTGATTGGGCCGGATATTGGGTACCAGTAACTCTCAATCAGTACCTCACCCTTTATCCAGGCGACCCACATAAAATCAGCCGCCGTATAGGCAAGAATAAAGAGCAACGGGAAGAAAAGAAAAAAAGCACACAGGACATCGATGATTGCCTTCCCTCTAGTTGACAGATGCATATAAATAACATCTACTCTCACATGCCCGTGATGGCGGTGGACGTACGCCCAACCCAGAGCCGCAAAGGAACTGCCTAGCATAACCGAGGTCTGATGTGCCCATATCGTCGGCGCGGTGAAGGCATATCTGGCTATGACTTCATAGACGAGGACCAGAATCAGGGCAATGCAAACCCATCGTACTGCATTTCCCGTCCATTCACTAATGGAGTCAATAACTCTTACTATCGTTCTCATCACTTATTAGACCCCCGCTTCGAGAGTAGCCTCGAAGCGGGGGCAAAACCAGTATCTCTACTATACCGGCCGTGAGATATTTGAGTCTAGCGTATGTCCTGCTTGGCGCAAATTACCTGGAACGCACGCATGGATTCTACTATCTCGGCATAGAAGGGGTCCGCGGCGCACTTCTCATCGTAGTACGCAAAGGATACCTTGAGGAACTCATCGACTATATTTTGCGGAAGGATCTGAACCTCAACGCCGTAGTCTATGAACTTGACCAGGTACTCGTCGTCCAGAACTGTTGACTCTGAGAAATAGTCAAATCCTACGTTGCGTACTACCGACTCCACTATCATCTTCAGATCATCGGGAATCTCTTCCCAGGCATCCCGGTTCACCCAGACGTGAGCACAATCAGTTGGGGCACGGGATGGCGAGATGTAGAGATAATCAGCCACTTCCTGAAAGCCGAAACCCCAGTTTATGGTTGGCGAAGCACATTCAAAAGCGTCAAGCACTCCCCGTTGCGTCGATTCATAGATTTCATCAGCGGGGAAGAAAACGGTCGCGGCGCCCATCCGGGCCAGGATTTCCCCGCCCTCACCGGCGCAGCGCATCTTCAATCCGTTAATGTCCTCAGGGGTCTTCAGCTCTCTATTGGAGTGGGCCCACAGCTCGGGAGGAAGATGACCGGCGGGAGCGATATACTTCACGTTCAAAGCCGACTCCCACATTTCCGCTGCCAGCTCATCTCCTCCCCCCCTCACGTGCCACATAAACATCTGAAGAGGCGTCAGCCCGCCGGACATCATATCGAAGAGGCTGGACGCGGGGAATTTGTCCAGGCTATACATAGGGCAAGCCATCCCCATTTCCAGAATGCCGGCATCTACTC
>JBARQF010000069.1:0-10014 GCA_049643605.1 Dehalococcoidales bacterium | reverse complement strand
TCATCAAGAGCTATGGCTACACTGTCCGCTACCGCCATAATGACGGCTTTTTTGGCTTCGCTTTCTTTTTCTTTTGTTCTTGATTTTTCCTGGCTGGTCTTGTTCATTCTTTGCGAAACCTTTGCGGGCCGATATTCGCTCGGTCCTACTTTCAATGTTAAAAATATACGGTTTAAAACGAGTTACTGTCAAATCCCCGCCGCACTTCTTGATTACCCCGCAATACATGCCGAACAACTCAAGCATTGTGACTCCACTAAGTCCAGTAATGCCACTGGATCTCCTGTTAAGGCAGGTCCTCTTGACAATGTGCTAAAGCGGTGTTAATATAATTATGAGCATATGCTCATAACATCAGGAGACTTCATACTATGCCAAGACCAATAAAGTGGCGACGGGTAGCTTTCTTGCCAGATGTGACGTACTTCAAGCCTGCCGGTATACCGATGCGGATTCTAGCTGAAGTTCGGCTCACCGTAGAAGAAGCCGAAGCGATACGCCTGAAAGATTTAGAAGCCCTTGAACAAGAAGACGGAGCTGAGAAGATGAACATATCCCGTCCTACATTTCAGAGAGTATTGGCGGCAGGGCGGAAAAAAATAGCTGATGCGCTGCTGAATGGCAAAGCTATTCGAATCGAAGGGGGCAATTTCGAACTTTCTCCACAAATATCTCAGCAGCTAGAGGCGCCGGGTTGGGGTGCCAGACATCGTAGAGGTCGGCAGGGAACGTAACAGTATAAGAATGAGCGACTAGGGGTATCTGTATATGAGAATCATTGATAGCCTGCTCTCAGCTTTAAATTATGAAGTGCCGGTAAGAGATATACGCCAGGGACCTTTTCAGACGGCGGTGCTGACCAGCAATTGCGGTCTGGCAGCTACACCTCATGAGCCTGGCCCTCATCATGAAAAAACCCCGGTAAAAGGGGCAGGCGGCCTAATGGAAGAGACTGCCATGACGCTGGCTCAAATGGCCTATTCAACCAGCACATATGAAGCAGCCATCGGCATGGCAACCATTAACTCACTAACTGTGGTTGATGAAAAACGCTGTGTAGAACTCAATGCCGGCGACCTTCTCGCCGAGAAAGGCAAGGGCAGAAAAGTAGTTCTTATAGGACATTTTCCTTTTGTCCCCGAACTTCGCAAAGCGGCCAGGGAACTCCGGGTGATTGAGCGACAGCCACAGGAGGGAGATTTTGCCGAGAATCAGGCGGAGAAGCTAATTCCCATGGCCGATGTCGTCGGTATTACGGGTACCGCCTTCACCAACCATACCATTGAACATTTACTTGGACTATGTAAGCCCCAGGCTTACGTCATAATCCTGGGAGGTACTACTCCATTATTACCAGCTCTATTCGACTACGGTGTGAACGCTATCTCCGGTACCAAAGTTATTGACCCGGAAATGGTTTTGCGTGGTGTTAGCCAGGGGGCAACCTTCCGACAGCTTAAAGGAATCCGATTACTAACCATGATGAGGTGAGAATTGAAAAAAGGAGGTGAGAGACATGTTTAACGCTCGCGGAGCTAACCGTGGACCTGGGTCCAGAGGTGGCATGGGGTTCGGCTTTCGCGGCAGTTCTCCTCCCTGGCCCTACGTGGGAAGAGGAAGAGGAGGCTTGCCGAGATGCGGTTACTTCCTCAGTGGCACTGCGGGAACAGCGGCAACGTGGCCATACCAACAACCCGCTTTTGCTCCTCAAGCAAGTCAGGAGCAGGAACTGGCCGCTCTTAGCGATCAGGCCCAAATGGTTAAGGAGCAGCTTGCCCAAATAGAGTCCCGCATCAGGGAACTCGAAGCGCAGAAAAAATAAGAAACAAATTCATCTGGATGAGGTGTTATTATCTTGCCTGACCTCAGCCAGTTGAGAGGAGGCGAAATATGAAAATTGCAATATCAGCGACCGGCCCTACTCTGGATGCTGAGGTAGACCCCCGCTTTGGTCGATGCCAGCATTTTATAATTGCCGACCCCGAAACAATGCAGTTTGAAGTTTTAGACAACTCCAGCGCCATGGCAGCCGGTGGCGCCGGAATCTCGGCTGCGCAGATGATTGCCGGTCAAGGGGTAAAGGCCGTACTTACCGGCAACTGTGGTCCTAACGCTTATGGCGTGCTGTCCGCGGCTGGAATTCAGGTGATAACCGGGGTCTCCGGCACCGTGAAGGACGCGGTTCAGCAATACAAGGAGGGTAAGTTCCAGGGCAGTTCCCAGGCCAATGTACCTGACCACTTCGGCATGGGTGGAGCCATGGGTGGTGGCATGGGTACGGGAATGGGCCGAGGTATGGGGAGAGGCATGCGTGGTGGCATGGGTATGGGAGCTGAAATCATGCCGCCAGTTCCACCAACATCCCAGCCGTTGAGCCAGGACCAGGAACTGGGGGACCTGAAAACCCAGTCGCAAATGCTGGCGCAGCAGTTATCGGCGATGCAACAGCGCATTGAGGAACTGGAAAAGAGATCGTAAAAACGCGGCTAAAATTTCTGGAGGAGGTGTAGATATGCCCAGAGGAGACGGAACCGGACCACCCGGAGGGGGTGGCCGAGGTACGGGAGGAGGTATTGGCAGAGGCGGCACTGGCGGGGGCAGAATGGGAGGTAGTCGCCCCGGAGCCGGCCCCGGTGGCAATTGCATCTGCCCGAGTTGTGGGGCGAAAGTCCCTCACCAGGCGGCGATGCCTTGTTACAACCTGAGCTGCCCCAACTGTGGCACAAAGATGGTGAGAGAATAAGGTGATAATCTCCATCGCCAGTGGCAAAGGAGGCACCGGTAAGACCCTGGTGGCGACCAGCCTCGCTCTGGCTATAAATGATGGGGACGGAGCACAGCTTGTTGATTGCGATGTTGAGGAACCCAACGCCCATATAATCATGAAGCCGGTCATAACCCATCGTGAAACCGTCTCTATCCCGGTGCCCAGGGTAGCCGAAGATAAATGCAGTTATTGCGGCCGGTGCGCTGAGGTCTGCGCCTACAATGCGATGGCTGTTATGGGAGACGTGTCCTTGTATTTCCGGAACTCTGTCATGGCTGTGGTGCCTGCAGCTATCTTTGCCCGGAAAAGGCTATTTCTGAGCACAAGAAAGAGATAGGCGTCATTGAGACAGGGCACTCAGAGGGCATAGCTTTTGCGCACGGTATACTGGCCGTCGGTGAGGCAATGGCGCCACCCGTCATAAGAAAGGTCAAATCGCGGGTTAATAATAATGGCACCGTTATAATTGATGTGTCTCCGGGAACATCCTGTCCGGTAGTCGAATCAGTAAAAGGCAGTGATTTCTGCCTGTTGGTTACGGAGCCAACTCCATTCGGACTGAACGACCTTGCGCTGGCAGTGGAGATGGTCAGGACGCTGAATATACCCTGCGGGGTGGTGCTCAATCGGGCTGGAGAAGGTGATAGCCGGGTTGAAGAATATTGCCGAAAAGAGAGGATACCCGTCATGCTGACGATTCCTCTGGATACCGATATTGCCCGCCTGTACTCCAGGGGAATAACGCTGGTCGATGGCATGCCGCAGTGGCGGGATAGTTTTATTCGACTCTTTAACCAGATAGAGGAGATAGTGCATGAAAGAAGTCGTGATACTGAGCGGTAAAGGAGGTACCGGAAAGACAAGCCTGGTCGGGTCCTTCGCTGCTCTGGCGCAAAGCGCAGTGCTGGCCGATTGCGACGTAGATGCGGCTGACCTCCATCTATTGTTGAATACTTCGGTTAAAGAAACCCTCGAATTCTGGAGCGGGCAGGTTGCCGTTATCGATGAAGAAAAGTGCAACCATTGTGAGCTATGCCAAGATGTCTGCCGTTTCGACGCTATTCATGATTTCAGGGTGGACCCTGTCTCCTGCGAAGGCTGCGGTTTCTGTTATCAGGTATGCCCTATGGAAGCGATATCTATGCGGGAATGTTTGTCCGGGCACTGGTTCGTTTCCGACACCAAATACGGGCCTCTGGTCCATGCCCGCCTGGGAATCGCTCAGGAGAACTCCGGGAAACTGGTGGCCCTGGTCAGACAAAAGGCAAAGCAAATTGCCGAGAAACAGGGATTGGATTATATCATCAGTGACGGGCCGCCAGGCATTGGCTGTCCGGTCATTTCTTCTCTCACCGGGGCCAACCTGGCACTTTTAGTCACTGAGCCAACTCTATCCGGGATGCATGACCTGGACAGGGTACTCGGTGTTTGCCGACACTTCGGCGTTCCGGCCGCGGTGTGTATAAATAAATTCGACCTAAATGACGACAATACTCGCCGGATTGAGAGCTATTGCCTTGAGCAGGGAGTAGCAGTGGTTTCCAGGATTCCTTTTGACAACATCTTCACCGAGGCACTGGTGCATGAACAACCGGTGGTGGAATATACGCAGAGTGAAATCACCGGCACAATCAAGTCATTATGGCAACGTATCACTAATACTCTTGAAGAGGAAAGGAGATAAAAGGAGATAAGATGAAAATTGCAGCTGTATCTGATGATGGGGTAACCATCAGCCAGCACTTTGGCCGGGCGCCTCTTTATGTAATTATTACCGTTGAAGGCGACAAGGTTATAAGTAAAGAAACCCGAGAAAAGAGCGGACACCATACCTTTGCGGCCCACCATGCCGATGTCGAACCCGGGGAACCTCACGGGTATGATACGGGCGCACAGGTAAGGCATGCCAGTATGGCCGAGACTATCGCCGATTGTCAGATTCTGTTAGCCGGCGGTATGGGCTGGGGTGCCTATGACAGCCTGAAAAACAACAATATCGAGCCAATTGCCACCGATGTTAAAGACATTGATGAAGCCGTACAACGCTATATTGATGGCGAGCTCGAGAATATAATGGAGCGACTGCATTAAAGAAAGAGAGGCGATAGATTTGACGGAAGCAAATCACGAGGGTGGACGGAAACCGGCGACTATTGAGGAACAGATAAGGGAACGCCTAAACGGGGTACTGGTTCCCGGTGCTAATCGAAGCCTGAATGGCCTGAATTTGATTCGTGAGATAACGGTATCCAACAGCCAGGCCAATATCGCTTTGGCTTCGGCAGCCCTGAACAGCGAAGCTCAGAACTGGATTGAAAACAAGGTGAAAGGAACCTGCGCTGATTTATCTGAATTAAAGAGCGTTGAGGTACATTTCACTGATTCTAAACCTTCTGAGCTTAATGAGATATCTCATATTATTGCGGTGATGAGTGGTAAGGGCGGGGTGGGCAAATCATTGGTGGCCAGCCTCATCGGGCTTTCTCTGGCACGTCAAGGGCATGAAGTGGGCATACTGGATGCTGATATCACCGGCCCCAGCATCCCAAGGATATTTGGTATCAACGCTCGACCCGGAGGCAGCGATACCGGGATTCTGCCGGTGCCGACCAGAGCCGGAATCGAAATCATGTCCATCAATCTCCTTTTGCCCAATGAGGACGATGCGGTTATCTGGCGCGGGCCGCTTATCGGCCGTACCATAACACAGTTCTGGGAAGAGGTGCTCTGGGGTAAGCTTGATTACCTGATAGTAGACCTGCCTCCGGGTACGGCTGACGCTTCCCTTACCGTGATGCAAACACTGCCCATAACTGGAGTGATTATAGTTTTTACCCCTCAGGACCTGGTTGAGATGATAGTCAGAAAAGCGGTCAATATGGCGAGGCAAATGAGCAAACCTGTGCTGGGTGTAGTGGAGAATATGAGCTATCTTACGCTGCCTGATAGTGGCCAGCGTATGGAGCTGTTTGGCAGCAGCCGGGGAGAGGCAATGGCAAAAGTAGCCGGGGCTCCTCTTCTTGCCCAGTTTCCCATAGACCCGGAACTGGCCAGGCTCTGCGATGAAGGGGAGATAGAGCGCTATAATTCTGATATTCTGAACAATTTTGCGGAGGCATTCCGGCAGGCGATGTCGACCCGGGTTAAGTGAGGATAATCAGCTATGGTTAAGAACCTCAATTCACCTTTTGATATCCTGGATTCAGAATATGACGCCTGGTTCGAAAAGGAAGGCAAACTCGTCTTCGATATCGAAGTTAAAGCCTTTCAGGAAGTGCTTCCCCTGCTGCCAAGGCCCTGGCTCGAAGTTGGGGTGGGTAGTGGTCGCTTCGCCCAGGCTCTGGGAATAGAGACCGGAATCGACCCTTCAGCTAAATTACTGGAGATAGCCAAGAAGCGGGGGATAACCGGACATTTAGCCAGGGGAGAAGAGCCTTTATTCGAAGCCAAGACTTTCGGCACTGTGTTCTTAATTGTGACGCTTTGCTTTGTGGATTCACCGCTGGATGTCCTTCGAGAATCCCACCGTATACTGGAAAAGGAAGGAAAAGTGGTGCTGGGTCTGGTATTAAAAGATAGCCCCTGGGGGAAATATTATATGGCCAAGAAAAAGGAAGGGCATCGTTTTTACCAGCACGCCACATTCTACAGCTACCGGGAGGTATCAGAGGTATTAAAGAGCTCCGGCTTTATCATCGAGAAGGTGATTTCAACCCTCTTTCAGAAGCCCGGTGTCGTAACCGAAATGGAACCTCCTCTTCAAAAATTCCATCCTGATGCTGGCTTTACTATAGTTATGGCCCGGAAAATCCGCAAGGGAGAATAAGCCGACCTTATGGAAAAGAGATGAGCAGGATAGATTTCAGCCATTTCCCACAACTCTTTTCGCACACTTGTGGTGATTCCTATCTTCACACCTCGGGACCGCAGTTCTTCAACCAATTTAGCAGCATCAAATAGGAATACGTATGATAATAGCCACGGTCTTATTGCTCCGCGAGACGAGGTGGCAGCACTTTTGGATCCGCTCATTACAAGATAGTAATCGGGCAGAGTCTCTGGAGTTATATCCAGTAATCCCTCCATCTTCCCATACCACTTTATACTCACTGCCTTTCCTGCAATACTTCCTCCGATAAAACAACCTTCTATGCCCTTGTGTGATGCCGCCAGAGGGACATAATTCTCAATAATTGCCGAACCTTTGTTTTATTTACCGACGTTAAGTAGTAGTATAGTATTGGCATGGAGATTCCAATATTAATGGATGCCATTGCAGCAGGCGTCACTCTGGCCGCTGTCGCAGTAGCGCTGTATTTTGGAGTCAAGTCCCTTCGCCAGACTCGTGATATCCAACGGAGCGAGAGAAAGCAAAATCAATGATATTGAAGAATGGGCAAAACAATATATCCTGATTGAAGGAATGTAATGTATGGGTCTTAGTCAAATACCAAAACTGCAAATAGGTGATTTGGAGTCAAGTATACCAATCGTTCAAGGAGGGATGGGCGTTGGCAGTTCTTTATCGGGTCTAACCTCGGCGGTTGCTAACGAGGGCGGTATTGGTGTTATTTCCACGGCCGGAATTGGTATGCTTGAGCCTGATTTTAACAGAAACTTCAAGGAAGCCAACAAAAGGGCCTTAAGGAGAGAAATAAAAAAGGCAAGAGAGATGACAGCGGGTATTATTGGCATAAATATACTTGTTGCTCTTACGGATTACTATGACCTTCTACAAGTTGCAGTGGACGAAGGCGCAGATTTGGTTTTCCTTGGTGCCGGCCTTCCACTAAAGATTCCGAAAACACTACTACCGAATAGATCGAGGAAAGCTGCGGTTAAAGTTGTTCCAATAGTATCTTCTGCCAGGGCGGCAAACCTGATATTCCAATATTGGGGGAGGAACTACAATCATGTACCTGATGCCGTGGTTGTTGAGGGCCCGTTAGCCGGGGGACACCTCGGATTTAAGAAAGAGCAGATCAATAATCCTGACTATGCGTTGGAAAAGATACTGCCGGAAGTAATCTCTGTGCTGAAGCCCTATGAGGAGAGTTTCAATAAAAGCATTCCCGTAATCGCCGCCGGGGGAGTGTATACAGGTGCCGATATTTATAAGTTCATCCAATCAGGGGCTCAGGGAGTGCAGATGGCAACCAGATTTGTAGCAACTCACGAGTGCGATGCTTCCACAGCATTTAAAGAGGCATATGTAAAGTGTGAAAAGGAGGACCTTATTATAATTGACAGCCCCGTTGGATTGCCGGGAAGAGCCATAAAGAACAGGTTTCTTGAGAAGATAACTGCGGGAATTAAGAAACCAATTAAATGCCCCTGGAAGTGTCTGAAGACCTGCGATTTTAAAAGATCACCGTACTGCATTTGTGCTGCCTTGACTAATGCCAAAAAGGGCATACTTGAGGAAGGATTTGCCTTTGCCGGGGCTAATGCCTACAGGATAAATACAATAACCTCCGTTAGAGAGCTTATTACGACGTTACTAATAGAATATAAAAGGGCCGCTGCCATTGGAGAGCGCATCACAACATAAGCCCCATATGAGCTGCCCCCAAAAGGGGAATGATAGCGGTTCAATATTAATTTTTGAGTTGAATGTGGTTATGACAATTGTTTAGAGAGGTGGTGCGGTACAGATACTAAAGTAGTCTTTCCTTCAGAGCCTTTAGGTTCAACACGTCTTCTTTATTGTATTCAAGCAGTGTATTAAGAGCCTCCAGGTCAAAATAGTCAACATATCTCCACCACAACCTTATAGCATCATAGCCGTTTATTTCAGTTAATGTCCTCTCTATGCCCAACTGCCTTTCCACAGCTTTGAATCCGCCATATAGGTTGTTACTCCAGCAGTCATACATCAGGTCATGGTGCGTGAAGAGCCCAGCTAAATTTATCCCTAAACGAAAGTGGATGAATGGCAGGTCAAATCGGCTGCCGTTGTAGGTGTAAATTTTGCTCACTCCAGCAAGAGCTTCCAAGATATTATTTGCAGTAATATCTTTACCTGCTAATTGTATAAACTTAGTATCATCTCCATTACAAAGACGTATTCCAATTACAGTGATTTCGTCAAGTGAAAGAGAAAGCCCTGTAGTTTCAATGTCTAGATATGCTTCAATTAAAGGCTGCAATTGATGAACTCCTTAACGACTTCTCGTGAAAATTTAACGTTCTTTGAATATTATATAACACGAAGAAATAGAAGTAGCAGGAAAGTCTCACTATATTTTTGGCAATCTTGTGCTTGCGGAATGTTGCCAGGACAGTGGGTATAGACAGGAAGAGCTAAGCAACTTAAAATGACGCTAGTAAGCTTTGCCTGGGCAATTCACGAGTTATAGTGTTAAGATGGATAATAAAGGCAGAAGGGCAGGGAGAAAATGAAAGACACCGGAGAGCTGATTAAAGACCTTGAACACAAGGATAGCAGTATTAGGCGACACGCAATAGAAATGCTTGGAATAATAGGAGATGAAAAGGCGGTAGATGCTCTTATTCTGGTATTGAAAGATAGAGATAGGTTCGTTCGACAGGAAGCAGTAACAGCACTTGGAAAGATAGGGGGTGGAAGATTAGTGCAACCGCTTACACAGGCCCTAGAAGAGGAAAAGGATGAATTTGTCATAGACTTTATAAAGAAAGTTCTAGATAAGTTGCGGTAATAGCTTTAGAGTCATGAACCTCTGGGCACACGGAATGTAGTTACGACAATTGAGAGAGAGATGGTCTTGGCAAAAAGCTAGATAACATTTCGTCAGATTGTTCAATTTCAAAGGCTGAATTAAAGTCTTTGATCAAGTACATACGCCGTCTATTTGTCATCCGTCAATTTCAATCTAAATTCAACATATATATTGAAATTATGTTGAAATCAGTTTTTATGACCTTGTATCTCAAACAATATGATAGAATTTAGGAAGGTAGTAATGAAGGCACAATTGATCATCACGCATCCTGGCAGTGCCCATTTTGATGAGGTGGCAGCTGTCAGCCTGATCCTGGCCGTGCATGCCGACACGGTATTCAGGATTGAGCGGCGTGAGCCCGCACAGGCAGAGCTGGATAATCCAAGCGTGTGGGTGGTAGATATCGGCGATCGACATGAGCCGGAGAAGCGTAATTTCGATCATCACCAGGACGCGGACTGCCCGGCCGCCTTTGTCCTGGTGGCTGAATACCTGGGGCTTTTGGAGACTATGTCCGTCATGCCCTGGTGGCATTTCAAGGAC
>JBARQF010000068.1:0-1998 GCA_049643605.1 Dehalococcoidales bacterium | reverse complement strand
TGGCACGCCTGGAGGGATTCGAACCCACGACCCTCGGTTCCGAAGACCGATGCTCTGTCCGCTGAGCTACAGGCGCACGTACCAATTATAACTGATGAGTGTGGCGGCGGCAATGATTTCCCGATTAGACTGGCTTGACAATCTGTCCGGTGTCTTGTTCTAATCAGGTAGAGATTAAGATAAAGGTAGGGACATATGGATACAGGTCTAAAAGGAAAAGTCGCACTGGTTACCGGCAGCGGGAGCGGCATCGGGAAAGCTATCGCACTCGGTCTGGCCGGAGAAGGCGTGGACATCGCGGTCAATGATGTGAACGAGCAGAACGCCGATGGCGCGGTGGCTGAGATACAGGAGTTGGGTAGCCGCGCCATGGCATTGATGGCCAGTGTGGCCGATGAGGCCGAAGTCAGGGGGATGGTCGACCGGATAGTGGCGGAGTGGGGTGGTATTGATATACTGGTAAACAACGCCGGGGTAAGTAATCATTTGCTTATCGAAGATACGGAAAAAGAGGAGTGGGAACGGGTCCTTTCGGTCAACCTGGGCGGCGCTTTCAGCTGCAGCAAGGCGGTGGTTCCATCGATGAAACAGAGGGGTGGGGGCCGGATAATCAATATCATCTCCTATTCCGGGGAGCACATGACCATGATTGGCGGCGTATCCTACACCTCGTCCAAGTCAGGCATCTGGGGACTGACCCGCCAGCTTTCCTTTGAGCTTGGGCCGTACCAGATTACGGTCAACGGCATTTCCCCGGGCAATGTCGTTACCCCGATGCTCAAAGCCGGCACCACGCCGGAGCGCCTGGCCGAGATGAAGAAATGGTATCCCTTGCGTGACATGCCGACGCCTGAAGATGTTGCCGATGCGGCGGTTTTTCTGGCCTCTGACCGCGCCCGGATGATTACCGGCATCAATCTGGAAGTGGACGGCGGCATCACCAAGCCGATTGCCATCGGTGTTGACTGGGATACCTACGTCAGGGTGAAGAAAGAGGAAGCGAAGAAGAGGAAGAAATAAGGTAGTGGGGTGAGTGGAGGGATTCGAACCCTCGTTCTCCAGGGCCACAACCTGGCGCCTTAAACCACTCGGCTACACTCACCACAACCAGGGTTATTATAGCGGAAAGACGGCCGTGCTTTCAAATTAACGCGTGTTCCTGGTTTGTCCGGTTACTTATCAGCGAGCTGGACGACGGTCACTCCGATGCCACCCTCACCGTATCCGCCGATACGATATGATTTCACCAGCGAATGTTCCGCCAGCACCTTCTGGACGGCCTGGCGCAACGTTCCCGTGCCCTTGCCGTGAACCACCCTGACCTGAATCAGTCCGGACATGAAAGCATCGTGAAGGTACTGGTCAAGCAGAAACAGCGCTTCGTCAACCGTGAGATGGCGAAGTTTGATTTCATCGGTGACCGTTGTTCTTTTGGGCATCATTCAGAATCCTAAACGCTGCTGGCTTCCGTGTCTTGTTCATGTCTTGTCCCAGCACTTCGATTGTCTAATGTATATTATCATGGAAAACGGGCTTTGCAAATCCCGATGGCAAAGCGGCGCGCAAGCTCTTGGTGAGTTTCCTTGTGAGGGCTGGCGCTCCAGTGTTAGAATAAATCTGTACGTGCGATAAGGATTTATAAGATGCCTCTGGATGCCATCGTTGTCAAAGGTGCCCGCGAGCACAACCTGAAGAATATAGACGTCACCGTTCCCCGCGACAAGCTGGTGGTCATCACCGGCGTCTCCGGCTCGGGGAAAAGCTCGCTGGCTTTCGACACCATCTATGCGGAAGGCCAGCGCCGCTATGTGGAGTCACTCTCGGCGTATGCCCGCCAGTTTCTGGGCCGGATGGAGAAGCCGGACGTCGACTACATAGAGGGCCTGAGCCCGGCCATTTCTATCGACCAGAAAGGCCCGAGCAAAAATCCTCGCTCAACCGTGGGCACGGTGACCGAAGTCTACGATTACCTGAGGCTGCTTTTCGCCCGGGTCGGCC
>JBARQF010000067.1:0-3755 GCA_049643605.1 Dehalococcoidales bacterium | reverse complement strand
CAAATATCCAGATAATGACCAGAGCCGTAGCGGCGGTGAAAACAATTGAGATATGCCGTGCTGTACGCTCGGCCAAGCTGGGCGACCTGAAAATTAAAAAGAAGCAGCCTATTGGCTTCTTAGATGGTGACCTGGTCTCGGTGGGGGAGAGCGGTCTTGAGGTGCTCAACAAGATGCTGTCCAAGCTGGACCTGGGTAAAATTGAGGTAATCACCATTTACTACGGAGCTGATACTAAGTCGGCTGAGGCGGAGCAGGTGGCAGGTGATATTCGCAGCCGGTACCCACAGCTACAGATAGAGGTGGTGAGAGGTGGGCAGCCGCACTATAACTATATTATATCTATTGAGTAAGGGGGTGGCCTTTTAGATGACAGTTAAAATCGTTACTGATAGCCTATCCGATATTACCGATGACTTGGCTCAGGAGCTGGGGGTTACGGTAGTGCCACTCTATGTGCGGTTTGGCGAGGAGGTCTACCGGGATAGGGTGGAGATAACTACTGATGAATTCTACCATAAACTGGTTCATGGTGATATCCTCCCGACGACCACGCAGCCTTCACCGGGTGATTTCCTCAATGTCTACAAGAAGTTGGCCAAGGAAACTGATGAGATTCTGGTTATTGTTGTCTCCGGCGTGCTCAGCGGTACCTATCAGTCGGCAATGCAGGCCAAGGATATGGTAGAGGATAAGTGCCGGATTGAAGTCATTGACTCAAGAAAAGTGGCCATGAGTCTGGGGTTGATAGTTATTGAAGCAGCCAAGGCGGCCAAGGCTGGGGCAGACCTTGATAAGCTGGCTGACCTGGTGCGCAAAGCCATACCCCGGTCACATCTTGTTATATATTTTGACACTCTCAAATATCTGGCCAAGGGGGGGCGCATCGGTAAGGCACAGGGGTTGATGGGCGCAATGTTGTCGATAAAGCCGATACTCACCATCAAAGATGGCGAGATGGCTCCCCTGACCAGGGTAAGGTCTCCCGCGGCGGGTATGGACTATCTATATAATTTTGTGCCCGGCTTTCCCAAGATTGAGGCACTGGCAGTGGAGCATGCCACCACGCCTGCTGAAGCGGATGAGTTGGTGGAGCGCCTCAGCTCGATTTTACCCAAAGAGCGCATCTATCGGTCAATAGTTAGCCCGGTATTGGGCACACATGCCGGTCCCAATGCTATTGCGCTAACTGTCCTGGAGGCCGAATAGGTATAAATGCCCGTAAAGGTTGTTACCGACAGCGTCGCTGACCTGCCGTCTCCGGTGGTCGAGGAGCTGGGGATTACCGTCATTCCGCTTAACGTCCGCTTTGGCGAGAAAGTGTACCGTGACGGCATTGACCTGACCACCGAGCAGTTTTACCAGCAGCTTACGAGCAGCAAGACCATGCCGGTGACTTCGGTGCCATCGCCCGTAACCTTTAGCACTGCCTATGATAAACTGGCCGAAGAAACGGACGAAATTCTGGCGGTCATACTTTCTTCCAAGCTCAGCGGTACCTACGATGTGGCCACGCAGAGCATTGGCCTGATGAAGCGGGAATGCCGCGTCGAGGTAATCGATTCCGAATGCGCGGTCATGGCACAGGGATTTCTGGTCATTGCCGCCGCCAGAGCCGCCCAGGCTGGAGCTAAACTGAATGAACTCATGAGAATTGTACGTCGTAATATTCCTCGCGTGGATATGCGGGCTGCCTTTGACACGCTGGAATATCTGAGGAGGGGTGGGCGCATCGGGGCGGCCCAGGCACTTCTGGGGGCGGCGCTGAAGATAAATCCTATCATCACCCTGAAAAATGGCCTGGTGGAGCCGGCGGGGAGGACGCGTTCCAGAGCCAAGGCAGTTGAGCATCTGTATCAGTTTGTGGCTGGCTACAGGAGCATCGAGGAGCTGGCAGTGGAAGAAGCCGCCTGTTCGGAAGATGCCGATTCACTGGTGGACAGGCTGGGCAATATATTTCCCAGAGAGCGTATTTACCGGACGAGGACGACTCCGGTTATCGGCACGCACACCGGCCCCGGCCTGCTGCTGGTGGCGGTGATGGGGGATAAATGACACCGGGAGCCTGGACAGGTGGAGAATAAGGTGGCGGCCGATTTTGAACCGCTGTATAAAATTCTGGAGCTGGAGCAGAAAAAAGGGTACGATAATACGGCGGTCATGGGTGGCCTGGACCGGTTTCTGGCGAACTGGGCAGGCCAGATTGCGGGAGCCATCCCACAACGTCGTCTTCTGAACCGTTTCCAGCAGCTGGTAACAAAGGGGAATTATGCTTCTCTGTCCACAAAGCAACGCCGGGAATGGGTGGACAGTGTTCTCAGCCTGGTGGCTGAAATAAATGACAGCGTCCCCGTTGGAGCTAAACCGCAGGCGAAGACGCCATCTCCGCCCCGGGCGAAAAGGGTAAAGACGGTTAAATCGGCGGCACCGGTTAGCGACTACGGTCTGGATTCGCCAGTAACCGCGGTCAAAGGTATCAGCACCGCGCTGGCGACCAAGTTCGGCAAACTGGGAGTGAAGACGGTACGTGACCTGCTCTATTTCTTTCCCCACCGCCATCTTGACTACAGCCAGATAAAGCACGTCTCGCAGCTCACCGAGGGCGACGAGCAGACCATAATGGCCAATGTGTGGCAGGCAAAGGTCGCCCGTCTGGGCTACAGGCGGGGAACGGAAGCCATTGTCGGTGATGAGACGGGGAATATGCGGGCGGTGTGGTTCAACCAGCCTTACCTGGCCAAAAGATTTGCGACCAATGTACGTGTTGTCCTCAGCGGTCGGGTCAGCCTGTTCAAAGGACAGTACGTCTTTGAATCTCCGGAGTGGGAGCTTGTCGAGGACAGGGACCTGGTTCACACCGGCCGGCTTGTTCCCGTCTATTCACTGACGCGGGGCCTTTACCCCCGCCAGGTAAGGAAGCTGATGAAAGAGGTGGTCGACCTGTGGGCGTGGCAGGTGGAGGATTTCCTGCCGCCGTATTTAAGAGAGCGCTGCGACCTGCTGGAACTGCCGCAGGCAATCAGTCAGGCGCACTACCCTGAAGATGAGACGGCGAAGGACAGGGCCAGGATGCGCCTGGCATTTGACGAACTTTTTGTCCTGCAGCTTGGCGTGGTGAGCCGCAAGCATGACTGGCAGGAGACCCAGCCCGACAGCGCCTTTGCCATTGATTGGGAACTGAGCAATAGCTTCATTCAATCACTGCCCTTCAAGCTCACGGCGGCGCAGCAGCGGGTGCTGGAAGAGATGATGAACGATTTGCAGAAGCCCAAGCCGATGTCCCGGCTGTTGCAGGGTGAGGTGGGGAGTGGTAAAACGGTGGTGGCCACCGTGGCGCTGTTAATGGCCGTTGCCAACGGCTATCAGGGAGCTTTCATGGCTCCCACCGAGATTCTCGCCGAGCAGCATTTCGCCACGCTCTGCCAGCTTCTCTCCAGGGCGGGGAGTCAGGAAGAGGAGACGCCCTATCTGAGCCGATTTTCCGGATTGCTATCCCGCCCCATCACGGTGGCGCTGCTCATCGGTGATATCACACCAGCCCAGAAACAGGAGCTGCAAAAGCGCATTGTGGATGGAGACATAGATATCGCCATCGGCACGCACGCCCTCATTCAGAAAGGGGTTGATTTCCGCCGGATGGGACTGGCGGTGGTCGACGAGCAACACCGTTTCGGGGTAACCCAGCGTTCAGCGCTGCGACAGAAGGGGTTCCGGCCCCACATGCTGGTGATGACGGCCACGCCCATCCCCCGCAC
>JBARQF010000066.1:0-3165 GCA_049643605.1 Dehalococcoidales bacterium | reverse complement strand
TTCCTCCTAGTTTGATATACCTATATCTCCACAAACAAAGACAGACCATAAACGTCTTTATTTTTTATGGAGACAAAGATTTCGTCTGAGTCCGTTTTTCGAGTTAAAACTCGCTTCCCTTGCGGGTGCTGACATTACATCACCTCCTTTACTTCCCAATATCACTCTTAACTATAAACATAAAAAATAATTTTGTCAATACTTCTGGTGGAAATTTTACATAAATTCACCGATGTCAACCCGTTCCGGCCTGAATTCACCCCAACAATCCCGGCAATTCGCTGGTCTTGACCGTTTTCTGCTCGGCGGTGGCCATATCCCGCAGGGAGGCGGTTCCGGTTCTTAGCTCTTCGTCGCCGATGATAACGGCGTGATGTACGCCGAGGTTATTGGCCTGCCTGAGCTGCGCTTTGAGGCTGCGGCCTCCCGTGGCCATGATGACGCCGATGCCCTTCTGCCTCAGATAAGACGCCAGCCTGACCGCCTCGTTCCTGGCCTCTGCCCCCTGGTGGGCGATGAATACCCGCGGTCCGGGCAGGGGTGGGATGGGTACAGACTGTGCCTTCAAATTAAGTATTATCCGTTCCATACCGATGGCAAAGCCGATGGCGGGGGTTGGTCTGCCGCCCAGTTCCTCAATCAGGTCATCATACCGGCCCCCGCCGCAGATGGTGCTCTGGGCGCCTCCACTTTCGGGCTGAATTTCAAAAACGGTCCTCGTATAGTAATCTAGTCCCCGTACTAATCGGTGGTTTATGGTGAAAGGTATCTTCAAAAGGGTAAGATATGCGGTGAGTCGGTCAAAATGCTCTTTGCACTGGGGACAGAGGTGGTCGGTGCTCCGGGGTGCCGAGTCAGCCATGTCCTGGCATGATGCCTGTTTGCAGTCGAGCAATCGGAGCAGGTTGCGACCCAGCCTTGTCCGGCAGTCAGCGCATAACGCCGCCGCATGACCGGAATAGTAGTCCCGCAAAACGCCGAGGTAGTCTGGCCGGCACTGCCTGCAGCCGATGCTGTTCAACTGCAGGGTAAGGCGTTGCAGGCCAAGAGACTGGAAAAACTGCCAGGCAAGGTCGATATTTTCCGCATCCAGGGACGGGTCATCGTCGCCGATGGCCTCGCAGCCAAACTGGTAGTGCTGTCGGTATCTTCCTGCCTGGGGCCTTTCGTATCGGAAAATGGAGGCCAGATAGTAGAGCTTGACCGGCTGCGGTCGACTGTGGAGACCGTGTTCCAGATAGGCACGGCATACCGGTGCGGTGCCCTCCGGGCGCAGCGTGACCTGGTTGCCGCCTTTATCGGTGAAGGAGTACATCTCCTTCTCCACGATATCGGTTCCCGCTCCCACGCTGCGCGTGAAAAGGGAGGTGTCCTCGAACATTGGAGAATCAACCCGCTCATAGCCGTAGAGCTGGCAGATACGGGCGGCTTTTTGCTCGATATAGCGCCAGCAGGCCTGTTCCTCCGGAAGAATGTCGGTTGTGCCGCGCGGTGCCCGATATAATTTCATTTATCCGGCCTTTTATGATGCCTTATCAAAATACCACTTGTAAAGGAGCGTCATATCATCCGGAAAGATGCCCAGGCGGTCGCCATCGCTCACCTTTCTCTCCAGTGACGAATAGCCGCCATTGAGGAAGATATTGCTTCCCATCTCCTCAAGCGGTATGCCAATGCGCTGCGCAATGGTTTCGATTGAGTCTCCGTTTTTCACGGGAACATTGATAATGGAGTCCCGGGAGGGGTCCGGATTATCGGTAAAACGGCGCAGTTTTCCGTAAAGGTGCACTTCAATCATATATTTTATCCTCCTCCGATGAGCGGAAAAAGTCCTATCCTGTCCCCATCTTGGAGGAGGTAGGTTTCCTTTTGCCATGTGCTGTTGACCATGAGCACGCCGATTTCCTGGCGTGGTATTTTGAGCTTGTCCACCAGGTCACTGAGTTTAGCCCCGTCAGCCATTTCCGGGGAAAACGCCTCGCTATCTCCCGGGTTGGGGTGATACTTGCGTAAGCTCGCATAAAGCCTGACCTCAACCTTCTTCATATCTCGTTCCTTAAACGTTAGTTACACGTTTAAGTATACCGTATTTCTGTGAAATGAAGAAAGCCCCCTCCACAAGGAGGGGGCTCATATGCAGGTCCCAGTTTATTAACTAGGGATTGTGTACTTTGTCCAGTTCCTTATCTGACACGTCGAAGACCACATTGTGAGGCGGGAGCTTCTCATACTTCATGAACTCTGGGATGCGGTCGTCGACCTTGGTGAAGCCGGCGCCTTCGTTGAAGGCGCGCTCCATCTTGATGATGTCACCGCCAATCCGGCCAATGTCATCTGTCGTCCAGTTGGTGCCGAGCACGCCGTTGCATTCCTCAGCCATCCCTTCGAGGCCGGAGGGGATATCAAGGATGGCAAAGGAGACGAACAGGCAGTGGCCACTGGCGTCGAGGAACGCAGTAACATACTGGAAGTTGCGCGACATACCTGCCTTCTCCACGATGAACTGGTCTACCTTGCCACTCACACCGAATATCTCGGGGGCGATAGTGTAGCCCGCGGTGTGGTCGGCGCCCATGGGTGAGGTGGCATAGGTTATGCCGATGCCCTTGATTGCCCTGGGCTCGTAGGCGGGCATGGCCTGTCTCTTGACCGTCGGGCAGCGGACAACGCCGAAGGTATCCGCGGTGAGCGCGGTACCGCCACCAAGGATATGGCCGAACGGGGTGCCCTTGCCAATCTCATGCATCAGCTCGATGGCCTTCTTGCCATCACCGAACTTGGCCAGTCCGGCTTCCATGGCCACGCCGATGGTCGCCCCGGCCTCGATGGTATCTACGCCGTAATCGTTGCACAGGCGAATCAGCTCCCCGGTAACGTCAAGGCTGTCAATGCCGCAGTTGGCGCCGAAGGACCAGAGCGACTCATACTCCTGGCAGGAGACCAGCTCGGTGCCGTCTTCTTTCGGGTAGACGTTGGAGCACTGGATGATGCAGCCCGAGCAGCCTCGGTGACCGGTCTGTCCGACGCCGCCGCGCTTATCGCAGGTCTCCTTTATCATTTCCCCGGAAATCTTGCTTGCCCCTTCGAAGCGTCCGGAGCTGAAGTTTCGGGTTGGCAGGGCACCGGCCTCGTTGATGACATTGACACAGACGGCTGTGCCGTAGG
>JBARQF010000065.1:0-5314 GCA_049643605.1 Dehalococcoidales bacterium | reverse complement strand
GAAGTGACCAGAGAAGAAGCGAGACAGATATTCGCCGCGCAGCCCTACAAACTGGAGTTGATAGACGAACTGCCAGATGAGAAGGTGAGCCTCTACCAGCAGGGCTCGTTCCTGGACATGTGTCGCGGTCCTCACGTGAAATCAAGCGGGGAAATCAAGGCCTTTAAACTCCTCAGTATCGCCGGGGCTTACTGGCGCGGCGATGAGCACCGCCCGATGCTGCAACGGATATACGGGATTGCTTTTGACACCGAAGAGGCCGTGACAGAGCACCTGCAACTGCTCGAAGAGGCCGCCCGTAGAGACCATCGTAAGCTGGGCAGAGAGCTCGACCTGTTCAGCATTCAGGATGAATTTGGCCCGGGACTGGTTCTCTGGCACCCGAAGGGAGCCGTCATCCGGCGCGTCATTGAGGACTTCTGGAAGGATGAACATTTCAGACGCGGCTATGACCTGGTCTACACGCCGCACATCGCCCGGATGGACCTCTGGCGAACCAGCGGACACCTTGAATTCTACCAGGACTACCTTTACAGCCCCATGGACATCGAAGGGCAGAAGTATATCCTCAAGCCGATGAACTGCCTGGGGCATATCTCAATTTATAAGACCAGACTGCGGAGCTATCGCGACCTGCCACTGCGCTACGCCGAACTCGGCACCGTTTACCGTTATGAGCGCTCCGGCGTGCTTCACGGACTGTCCCGTGTCAGAGGCTTCACTCAGGACGATGCCCACATTTTCTGTCGGCCTGACCAGCTGGAAGACGAGGTGGTCGGAGTTCTGGACCTCGCCCTCTTTATGATTGACACCTTCGGTTTCCAGAACTACCAGTTATTGCTCTCCACCCGACCCGATAAGTATGCCGGCACAGCGGAAATCTGGGAGGAGGCTACTGAAACCCTGCACCGGGCACTCGAGCGGTCGGGTCGCGACTATGAGGTTGACCCGGGCGAGGGCGTCTTCTACGGACCGAAAATCGATATCAAGTTCGAGAGCGCGCTGGGCAAGGCGTGGCAGGGCCCGACCATTCAGGTCGACTTCAATCTGCCGCCCCGTTTTGATGTTAACTACATCGGGGAGGACGGTAAGGAGCATCCGGTGGTCATGGTCCACCGCACCGTGCTCGGCAGTATGGAACGCTTCCTGGCCACCCTGCTGGAACACTATGGGGGCAACTTCCCGGACTGGCTGGCGCCGGTTCAGGTACGGGTAATCCCGGTGGCCGACCGCCACGCCGATTACGCCTGCCAGATTAAAAGTGAACTCATGGATGAGGGTATCCGCGTGGAGGTTGATGCCCGGGCGGAACGAATCAACCTCAAGATTCGCCAGGCACAGCTGGAAAAAATACCCTACATGCTGGTGGTGGGCGATAAGGAAGTGGAGACCAGAACCGTATCCGTTCGCCGGCGCAGTGGGGAACAGACCACCGCCCAGCCCCTGGCGCACTTCAAGGAAAGCGTTAAATCATCTGTTGCCAGCCGGGCAAGGGATAGTGAGCGCAGCGGTGGTAAGGCAGATTAACGGGATAAATTAATGCCCTGTTTCCCTGAAGTTGATTATTGATTTATAATATGATATATTTTTCAACGTATAATAGCTGTGCTTGAAGGAGGTTGATAAGGACATAATTAAGCAGCTGCGCATAAATCAGATGATCAGAGCTCAGGAAGTTCGTCTTGTGGGGGAAAAGGGAGAGCAGTTAGGAGTTATGCCCTTAAGTCAGGCACAGGAGACCGCCAGAAAGCACGACCTTGACCTGGTTGAAGTTGCCCCAGCCGCCGCTCCCCCGGTATGCCGCCTGCTGGACTATGGCAAGTACAAATATCAGCAGGCGAAAAAAGAGCAGGAAATGAGGAAAGGCCAGAAAGTCTCTCTGCTCAGAGAGATACGGCTGCGACCGAAGATTGGCATCCATGATTTCGAGGCTAAATCCAGGACCGCGCGAAAATTGCTGGCTGACGGCGACAAAGTAAAGGTAACCGTGTTGTTCCGGGGGCGTGAGATAACTCATCCGGAATTGGGCCATAAACTGCTACAGCGGATGACAGAGACACTCAATGAGAACGCCTCCATGGAGAGACAGCCCATCATTGAAGGAAAACGCATGAACATCATCCTGACACCGGTTGCCAAAGCAAAAGTCAAAGAAGAGATAAAGGAAAATCAAGATGCCAAAGATGAAAACCCATAAAGGCGCGAAAAGTCGCTTCCATATTACCGGCAGCGGTAAAATCATGCGGGTCAAAGGCCCGAAAAGCCATCTGCGAAGAAACAAAGCCAAGCGGGTCAAGCAGCTATTCGATAGCAAAATCGAGCTGCATGCCGCTGACCGAACCAGAATTAAAAGACTGATTCCCTACGGGGTTGGCTAGATAGGAGGGTTGTTCCTTGCCAAGAGTGAAGAGAGGGGTTACCACCCACCGCCGGCACAAAAAGATACTTGCCATGACCAAGGGGCAGACGGCATCCCGGCATATCCTCTACCGCCGTGCCCACGAGTCGATGTTACATTCCTTGAGCTACGCCTACCAGCATCGCCGCAAGCGAAAAGGCGATATGAGAAAGCTGTGGATTCTGCGGGTTAACGCCGCCAGCCGTGCCCAGGGCTTGAAGTACGGGCAGTTTATGAACCTGCTGAAGAGGTCCGGCATCGACATAAACCGGAAGATGCTGGCTGAAATGGCGGTAAGAGAGCCAGAGGCTTTCCGCAGTCTGGTCAACACCGTACAAGAGAAGCCACAGGGCTAACACGAAACAACGGTATTTGCCACGACTCGTTTATTTCTCCTTCCCTACCAAGAGAAAGACCGCAGCAGGAAAATGATACAGCAACTTGACGAACTGAAGACAAAGGCGCTCCAGGAACTGGGCACGATACAGGAAGAGAAAGAGCTGGAATCATGGCGAGTCCGTTACCTGGGGAAGAAAAGCCTCCTGACCTCAACCTTGCGCAGCCTGGCCACATTGCCTCTCGAAGAGAGAAAATCAGCCGGCACCCGGGCCAACCAGCTTAAGATTGACCTGGAAAGCGGCCTGCAGGAGAAAGAGCAGGCACTGCGAGAGACACAACTTATTTCCGGGACACGGCAGGAAATCCTTGATATTACCCTGCCCGGGCGTCCCCTGCCGACCGGGCGTCTGCACCCCATCACACAGACCCTGAATGAAATTTGCGACATCTTTGCCTCTATGGGCTTTCAAATATCCGAGGGGCCGGACGTGGAGTGGGACTACTATAACTTTGAGGCCCTGAATATTCCCGACGAACACCCTTCCCGCGATACCCTGTCGACCTGCTGGGTAGAGCCGAAGGCCGAGAGCGGTGAGTACAATATGCTCCTCCGCACCCATACCACGGCGGTAACCGCGCGCGTCATTGAAAAAATGAATCCACCCATAAGGGTAATTGAGCCGGGAAAAGTCTATCGCTACGAGGCAACGGATGCCACCCATCTCCCCATGTTCCACCAGATTGACGGTCTGGCCGTGGACCAAGGTATCACCATGGCCGACCTTAAGGGAACACTCTACGAGTTCGCCCGCCGTTTTTTTGGGGAAGATAGGAAAGTCCGCTTCCGCTGCGATTTCTTCCCCTTCGTTGAGCCGGGTGTGGAGATGGCCATTGAGTGCCTGGCCTGCAACGGCAAGGGGTGTCGACTCTGCGGGTACAGCGGCTGGATTGAAGTACTCGGCGCCGGCATGACCCACCCCGAAGTGTTGAAGCGGGGCGATATCGACCCTGACAAATATAGCAGCTTTGCTTTCGGCATCGGCATCGAGCGATTGCCCATGCTGCGCTACGGCATTGATGATATCAGGCTTTTTTACGGCAACGACCTGAGATTCTTAAGACAGTTTTAGCATTGAAAAATGAAAATTCCGTTTAAGTGGCTCAAGGAGTTCGTTGACATCTCTCTGCCGCCGAACGAGGTGGCGGACAGACTGACCATGTCCGGGACTGAGGCCAAGGGGGTACAGGCGACTGGCGGCAAGTGGGACAACATCGTGGTCGGCCAGATTGCAGCGGTCAATCCCCACCCCAACGCCGACCGCCTCCGCCTGCCCACGGTTGACCTCGACACTGGGCAACAGACGGTGGTCTGCGGTGCGCCAAACCTTAACGTCGGCGATAAGATAGCTTTTGCCCGCGTCGGCGCCGAGCTCATTGACGGGCATACCGGCCAGACAGCCGTACTGAAGCCGGCCAAAATCCGCGGTGTCGAGTCGAGCGGCATGGTCTGCTCGGAAAAAGAACTGGGCATCTCGGACAATCACACTGAAATACTGGTACTGCCCGCCGATGCGCCACTAGGCATGCCCCTGGCCGACTACCTCGGAGACGCTATCCTCGACCTGGATGTAACGCCCAACCGACCGGACTGCCTCTGCGTGAGCGGTATTGCCCACGAAGTGGCAGCACTGACCGGGCGAGAATTCCACGAACCAGACCTGAGTTATGAAGAGTCCGGCCCGCCGATTGACCAGCACATCGCCGTGGAAATCATTGATGCCGACCTCTGCCCCAGGTACTGCGCCAGCCTCATCACGGGTGTCAAAATCGGCGAATCACCACAATGGATGCAGCAGCGATTGCTCGCCTGCGGCATGCGCCCGATAAATAACATCGTTGATGTCACCAACTACGTCATGCTCGAGCTGGGACAGCCCCTGCATGCCTTTGACTACGAGCTAATCCGAGGCCAGAAAATCATCGTCCGCCGGGCCACCGAAGGTGAAACCATCACCAGCCTGGACGGAGCGGAGCGCAAGCTCTCCGGCAACATGCTCGTCATTGCCGATACCGAGCGGGCAGTGGCCATCGCCGGGGTAATGGGCGGCGCCAACAGCGAGGTCACCGAAGGTACGACCTCAATACTGCTGGAGGCGGCCAATTTCAATCCGGCCAGCATTCACTACACCGGCCATCACCTATCCCTGCCCAGTGAAGCCTGCATGCGTTTCGAGCGGGGTATCCGCCCCGAGTTGACCATGCCAGCCTTGAAGCGGGCTACACAGTTAATAATACAGCTTGGCGGCGGCCAGGCTGCCAGAGGCGTGGCGGATGCCTACCCGGGCAAACGTGAGCCGGAGCCAATTGTGATTTCCACCGAACGGGCAAAGCAAATCCTCGGGGTGGAATTCACCCGCGACCAGATTACCGATACCCTGACGTCGCTGGGATTTGAATGCCAGCCCGGTGCTTCAGGTACCGAGGTAAAAGCGACCGCTCCCTACTGGCGCAGCGATATCGCGCGGGAAGTTGACCTCATTGAAGAGGTCGCCCGCATTATCGGCTACGATAAAATCC
>JBARQF010000064.1:0-2742 GCA_049643605.1 Dehalococcoidales bacterium | reverse complement strand
GCCCATCCCTGCCGATGGATATAGGTAGCTTCCACTATGATCAGTGCCGCTCCACCACGGGCCCGTGCCTCGTAGTAATCTTTATTGCGCTCCGTTACGTGGCCATCCTCGGCAGCGTACTGAGTTTCCATGGGGGCCATAACGATGCGATTCTTCAGTTGCATTTTCCCTATTCGGAAGGGTTCCAAAAGCCTTCTTTTCATCATTTCACCCCTTTTGGTACAGCTTATTTTGGAGAAGTTTGTGATATGTTTATTTTAGTACGGTCAGTGTATCATTGTGAACTGCGAAAAGACCTGCGCCTCTTCTTCACTTCACCTGTTGGTCTGATATAAAGCCCGTATCAGGATTCTTAGAGCATGCAGTTCCCTCCGTCAACATGCAGGCTCTGGCCCACTATGTATGACGCCTCGTCTGAGGCGAAAAACAGCACTGCTTCGGCTATCTCTTCAGGCTTGCAGTACCTGCCGAGCGTGGTCTGCTTCAATATCGGCCCAAGAAGCTCTGGAGTGTTTTGCCTCAGTAATTCAGTCTCGATAAGCGCTGGAGCGATGCAGTTGACTCGTATATTATGAGGTGCCATGGCTACGGCTAACGACCTGGTGATAGAGATAACTCCCGCTTTGGCGGCACTGTAAGTTACGGCCATGGGCCTGGGCTGTCTTCCCGCAATCGATGCGATATTAACGACCCTGCCATACTGTTGCTTTACCATATAAGGTAAAACCGCGCGGCAGAAACGCATCGGAATCAATAAATTGATGTCCAGGGACGTGCGCCAGAGTTCTTCATCAGTTTCCAGGAAAGATATGCATTCGTTCCAACCGATGTTGTTTACCAGGATGTCTATTCTACCCCATTTCTCCGCTATTTCATCAACAACATTAATGACTTCCTGGCCCTGGGTGGCATCAACTTTCAATGCCACCGCTTTACCCCCCTGCGACTCTATCTCTCTGGCGGTGTTCCCGGCTTCCTCTTCAGCTTTATCCAGGATTATCACCAGGGCCCCTTCCCTGGCAAAACACTGGGTAATAGCTCTGCCGAGGCCGCAAGCGCCTCCAGTAACCAGGGTTACCTTATCTTTAAATTTCATACTTCAACTCCTGCAGTTCCATCGGTATCAGATTCATCCAGAGCGGCTGCTTGATATTTACGCGTGCCTGTTATCAGGGAAAGGCACCACGGAATAAATGCCATCGGTAACTGGTGTAGCGGTTCTAATTCCCTTTTTCTGAGCCTGCTGGCATTCAGGCCGCTACTTTATCATCTGGCCGGGTAGCCAGAGGATTAATTCGGGGAAGATTACTAACAAACCTAGCCCTATCATTATAAGGAAAACAAATGGTATTACCCCCCGGATTATGTCGCCCATAGTCACTCCCAGCTCAGGCGCGACAGAACCCCTGACCACGAATATAGCCATAGCGAAAGGAGGGGTCATAAAAGCCATTTGAAAATTAACGCAGACCATCATCGCAAACCAGAGAGTGTTAAACTCGAGGGTAGCAGCGATAGGCGTTATTATTGGAACCATGATGAAGATAATCGCTAGAGGATCAATAATGAAGCCAAGAATGAAGATAATGAACATCACGACGGCGAAAGAACCCCAGCGGCCACCGGGGACACCTACAATGAGCTTTTCCACTACCTCATCTCCGCCACCACGGACGAATACGCCGACGAAGGCAACGGCGGCGGCTAAGAGGAGAAAAATAAAACCAGACGACCTTAGCGTGCTCAGTGAGACATCTTTCAGGACTTTTAAGTTAAACCTGCCGTAGGCTATGGTAAGCAGTGTCGCCACGAAGGCGCCCATGCCGGCGGCTTCACTGGGAGGCGCTACACCCATGAAAATAACGCCCAGCACTGACATGATAAGGACACCAGTCGGAGCAACGGCGACAAGAAGATTAACCGTTTTCTTCCAATATGATATTTTAGGCATCAGTTCCGGTGGTATTGCCGGTGCAATTTTAGGTTGCAGATAACTGTGAATCAAAATGTAGGTGCAATACAAACCAGAAAGCATAAAGCCGGGGATGAAGGCACCAAAAAACAGCTTTCCCACCGAGATATTAGCCATCGGCCCATAAAGAACCAGCATCACGCTGGGTGGAATGAGAATGCCCAGACAACCGCCGGCACAAACCGAACCAGAGGCCAGACTCTTACTGTAACCCCGTTTTACCATGGTCGGCATGGCAACCAGTGTTAGCATGGTGACTGAAGCGGCGACAATTCCCACCGTAGCGGCCACAATTGTCCCGATTAAGACCGTGGTCACGGCGAGTCCGCCTCTGATGCTACCGAACCATACGTACAAGGCATCAAACATCTTTTCGGCAATTCCAGAATATTCCAGCATGGTGCCCATGAAGATAAACAGGGGCACCGCCAGCAGGATGTAGTTTATCATCAGGTCTACGGCGCGATCATAAAGCACCTGACCGATGATATCCCCGAATACTACGTATCCGACTATTAGCCCTATGGCACCGATGACGAAGCCCACGGGAAAACCGGTCAGCACCCCCACCACGATTCCACCCAGCATTATGGCGGTAAGAATTTCTGGACTCAGGTCAATCATATGGCTTGTTCCTTATCAGCACGTAAAAATCACGGTAGAAATTAGCAGCGCCTTGAAGCACAAGCAGAATAAGCGCTATGGCAATCACCGTTCTCAGTGGGGCGAATGGCGGATACCAGACGGTCTCCTCCATTCTCTCATTAACC
>JBARQF010000063.1:0-7073 GCA_049643605.1 Dehalococcoidales bacterium | reverse complement strand
GCCTCTTTTTCGTAGCCAAGATGCTCCAGAAGCATGGCACCGCAGAGGAGTGTTGCGGTGGGATTTATAATGCCCTTGCCGGCAATATCAGGCGCGGTACCGTGCACCGAGCCGAAGTAGGCGAAATCCTTGCCAACGCAGGCATTTGGCGCCAGCCCCAGTCCCCCAATCAACGCCGCCGCTTCATCCGCCAGGATATCTCCATGCTCGTTGTCCATGACCAGCACGTCAAACTGCTGCGGGTTGATGACCAGCTGCTGGGCGCAGTTATCAATGATAAGCTGGTCGAAAGTCAGCTCGGGGTACTGCCTGACCGTCTCCTCAGCTATCCGACGGAACATCTCATCTGACTGTGTCAGGACATTGTACTTGCTGGACACGGTCACTTTGCCCGGCCCGCCTTTGGCCTTCCTCTGCATGGCAAGTTCGCAGGCGATGCGGCAGACATCTTTGGTTATCGCCTCCGTGTTTACCTTGACGGCAAACTTGCCCTTCGCCGTGGTGTCCAGCATGACACCGAGCATATCGTTCTTCAGTTTCAGCGATGCCAGTTGCTCAATATCACCTTCCCAGCCGGGGTAAAGGCCCTCAAGGTTCTCCCGCAGGATAATAAAATCGATACCTTCGGGGTTCTTGAGCGGGCTTATCAGGCCCGGCACATACTTGGTTGGGCGGACATTGGCAAAGCACTTCTTCCCCCATCGCAGGTAACCATGTACACCGCCCAGGTTACGCGTCGAACCCGTAATGGCACAGTCGGACTCATCAATCATTTTCTTCGCCGATTCAGGGAAGCTGGTGCCGTATTTGGCGACGGCCTCATCGCCGGTCTCAGCCCAGGTAAATTCAATATCAAGGTTCATTCCTTCCAGAATTTGAACCGTGGGCACAACCACCTCTGGTGCCGCATCTTCTCCCTGCACGACGCACACTCGCTTGGTCATTCATACCTCCTGCCTTAGAATCAATAACTTAACAACGGGATAACAACTAATCAGTGTATCATATAAGCCTTGCTCCTGCCTACTTCAGATTGCCTGAGGTATCGCCGGGCCAGTCACAAACTGGCATACAGTGACATTCATGAGGTATTATAACCTAGACCTGAAGCGAGGTAAGTGGATATATGCATTTCAGTTTCTTGGATTCGGCACGACGCAGACTGTACCGCATACGCCGTGGCTTCAGCCGACTCTGGCTCAACTACATCTATCAGAGTCTACTGGCCACGATAGTCATCTTTATTATTCTTCTCTTGCTGAACCTGGAGCATGTGGTGGTCATTGCTTCCATCGGCGCCACCGCCTTTATTGTTTTCACCATGCCCCGCAACGTCACCGCCGCACCGCGACGAGTAATCGGCGGACATATCGTCGGCTTTATCTGCGGCTCCGCCTTCGCCTTTATCCCGCACCCGACCGCCCTCACCGCGATTATCATCTATTCGCTGGCCGTCGGCACGACTATCTTTCTCATGGTAGCCCTCGATGTCGAGCATCCTCCCGCCGGCGGCACCGCGCTCGGGGTTGCCATCACCGGCTTTTCAGTCAGCGTCATGGTGGCCGTACTGACCAGCAGCATCGTGCTCTCGCTGGCGCACCGCTTCTTCAAAAAATACCTGAAAGACCTGACCTAGCTGATAACCTCTCCTAAAAGCCTGAGAGGTCTTTATTCCCCGAATACTTCCGCCGCCCGCTGCATATTAGCGATTACGTCAACGCCAAAAGGACATTGCTCTGTACAGCTTCCGCACTCCGTGCAGGAAGAGGCTTTCACCGGCAGAGCTTCATAGGCAATTTTCACAGCATCACTCATGGCGAAGCCGGCGGTGTCCGCGATTTTCGTCAGCGTCCCGATATCAATGCTGACCGGACAGGGCAAGCAGTGGTTGCAGTACATGCAGTTTCCCTTCAATTTCCACATGGGGTTGCTGTGAATAGCGCTGAAGTCCTTCTCCTCATCAGATGCTTCCAGAAAGGCAAGAGCCGCTTGCACTTCAGCCGCATTCTTGCAACCCGGCACCACGGTGCTGACCGCCGGCTGAGAAAGGGCGTAACTCAGGCACTGGACAGGTGTCAACACAATGGAACTCGGGTTTTCCCGGAACAGCACCCCGGCGGCATAAGGCTTCATCGCTACGAGGGCTACATCCTGTACCGCACAGGCATGATACAGCGCCTTGCGCGCCGGCATCACCTCATTGGCCACAGAAGGCGCCTGATGGTCCAGAATTTTTGTCAATGATACTCCGGGCAATATCTCTTCGGGCAACGTGTCAAAGGCCGGGTTTATAGGAAACATCAGCACATCGATGTGGCCGCTGTTCACCGCCTGCAGGGAGATAGGCACATCGTGGCCGCTGATGCCGATGAAGCGGGCTTTACCCTGCTTTTTTATTTTCAATGCCAGGTCCAGCAGCCCGCCGTGACTGAACATTTTATCGTAATCACTCGGCGTTTCCACAAAATGGAGCATGAGTACGTCAATGTAGTCGGTTTTAAGCCTGCGGAGCAGGTCTTCGTAATAAGCCAGACTCTCAACTCTGTCTCTGGACCGGCAGTACTGGCCACCGCGCATGACCGCCCCCAGGTGTCCGGCAATCATCACCTTTTGCCTCCTGTTCCGCAGAGCCTTGCCAAAATTGTCCCGCACGCCGGGAGAGGCCATAAAAAGGTCGATATAGTTCACACCGCCATCCATGGCGCGATGAACCACGGAAATGACCGTGTTTGCCGATTCATGTTCCAGGTACTCCGCCCCCAGCCCCACAATCCCAACATCAAGGCCGGTTCGGCCCAGCTTTCGGTATATCATAAAACCACCTCAAAACGTTAATGTCCAGTTGTTATTATTATTCTTTCTGGAGGGCCTTTACGTATTTGTCTACCACCTTCAGAAATTGTTCCGGTGCCTCGATATGGGTCCAGTGGCTTCTGGCCGGAATTACCTCGAGTTTTGCTCCCGGTATATGCTCGACCATGAAACGGGAGCACTCCACCACCGGCGCATCGCCGTCACTCATCACCACCAGGGTCTCCACCGACAGCTTTTCCAGTTTGGGCGCCAGCTCGAAGATGCTGGGTCGTTTCCCCTGCACACCCCGGATGACACTGGCCAGCGTCTCCGGCGAGTTGGTGAGCTCAGCTTGATACAGCGCTTTACCTAGCTGCGGGTCAGCAAAAGCGGAACCCCAGGCAGGTAACTTTTTCATCTCTTCTACATAAGCGGCAATTCCCTTCCTCTCGGCGGTGTCAGCCATATGCCCCCACCATTCCCACCACCACTCGCGATCCGACGAGCCAGAACCTATGCCCACGGGAATAAGCCCAGCACACCGTTCTGGATAGCGCAGAGCAAAATTCAGCGCCACGTTCGCCCCCATAGAATGTCCACCAATAATGGCTCTATTTATGTCAAGTGCATCCATTATGCCACGCATATCCTCCACCATTATATCCTGCGAGTATGCGTCCGGTCGGTCGGGTTTTTCGGAGCTACCGTGCCCTCTGGCATCGTAGGCGATGGCTCGATAGCGGTCCTGAAAGAATTCCATTGCCCCTTCCCATTCCTGACAGGTTCCGCCCAGTCCGTGCGCCCAGACCATAGCCGTTCCTGAGCCCCGTTCTTCATAATGTATTCGCACGCCGTTCACTGTAATATCTGGCATTACATAGCCCTCCTTTCTGGTATCCGTATATTATATAACGCGCCTCGTTCTGAATAACAGCCAAACGGTGTGTAAAATTGACAGAAATGCTATAATAGTCTTACTTTTACATTGGAGGTGAGACTATGACAACCAAGATGAACTTTAATGGAGTTATCCCGGCAATGCTGACCCCTTTCACCGAAAGCGGTGATTTGGACCTCGATGGACTGAAGAAGAACGTGGATTTTCTGATTGAAAACGGCGTCATCCAGATAATGTGCCTGGGCAGCACCGGTGAAGCCGCCACCCTGACCAGAGAGGAGAACGTCAGGGTAATCGAGGCCACCGTAAAAGCGTCCAACGGCAGGGTTCCCGTTATGGCCGGTACCGGCGCCACCAGCACCCGCGAGGTCATCGAGCGTTCCAGGGAAGCCAGAAGTGCCGGCGCCGATTCGGTTATGATTGTCACTCCGTTTTACGAGATACCCAATCAGGACGGCCTGCTCAAACACTATACTTCAATCGCGGAGGCGGTGGATATCCCCATCTGCCTTTACAACATTCCGCCGCACACCCAGGTTGAGATTGCGCCCGAGACACTGGAGAAGCTGGCCGACATCGATAATATCGTGGCTTTGAAGGACAGCAGCAGCAACCTGAGCTATTTTGCCGAGGTCATGCGGTTGGTCGGCGATAAAATGGCGATTCTGACCGGCGGCGACGATATCACCCTGCCCTGCTTTGCCCTCGGCTGCCACGGCGCCATACTGGCACTGGCCAACATCGCACCACGCATGGTGGTCGACCTCTTCCAGGCTGTCCAGCAGAAAGAGAGCCAGAAAGCGCTGGATATCTTTTTCAAGCTGTTGCCCATTTCCCGCGCCATAAGTGTCGCCCAGAACTTCCCCGCTCCCGTGAAAGAAGCGGTCACCATGCTCGGCAGACCGGCCGGCCCCGCCCGCAGCCCCATAGTGCCGCAGGACAAAGCAGGGAAAGAAGAGATTAAGAAAGCGCTGCAGTACGCTGGACTATTATAGAGAAGGGACAAAACCACTATGAAAATCACCGGCGTTGAAGCCATTGAACTGCGCCTTCCCGAGTCATATGCCGGGCCGCGCTTAATTGTCCGCCAGACGCTGATTATAAAAGTCCATACCGACGAGGGTATTGTCGGCATTGGTGAGGTTGATTCCTGCCCCACGGTAGTCAGGGCTACGGTTAACGCCCCACCGGCTAACAGCCCTATCTCCGGCCTGGCCAGCGTCATCATCGGCGAGAACCCGCTGGAAATCCGCCATCTCAACGACAAGATGTATGAGGCCAGCTTTGACTACGGCCGGGGCGGCGTCGTCTTCCATACTATCGGCGGCATTGACATCGCTCTCTGGGATATCGCCGGCAAATACTATAACCAGCCGGTGTACCGGCTTCTCGGCGGTCCGTTCCAGACCAGAATACCGGCTTACGCCAGCACCCTTTTCTGCAGCAACGGAAAGGAGACCGCCGAAGAAGGTAAAAAGTGGGCCGCTAAAGGTTTTACCTCGGTCAAGTTCGGCTGGCACCCGATGGGACAGAGTGAAAAACTTGACCTGGAGCTTGTCGAGGGAGCACGGCAGGGCATCGGCGATAACCGCAACCTGCTGGTTGACGCTGGCTGCTGCTGGGACACCGCCACCGCCATCAAACGCACCCAGCAGTTCGAGGACTACAACCTTTTCTGGCTGGAAGAGCCTCTCGCCCGGGACAACATCGATGGGTACAAACAATTGAGCACCGTGTCGCGCATACCGATTGCCGCCGGCGAGGGAGAAGCCGGGCGCTATGCCTTCAGAGGGCTGCTCGAGCACGGCGGTATTCACATCGCACAGATTGACCTTGTCCGCAACGGCATCACCGAGACGATGAGGATTGCTGATATGGCCGAAGACCGGGGCTTGAAGGTGGTCAACCACCACTGGAGTTCCGATATCAATCTTGCCGCCAGCCTTCATTTCCTCGCGTCCCGAAAAAGCGCCTTCATCCTGGAGTACTGCGTAGCGGAAAGCCCGCTCCGGTGGGAAGTAACCAGGGAAAAAATGGAGCTTGATGCCGAGGGCTGCGTCTCCGTACCCGACGGACCGGGCCTGGGCATTGAACTGAATGAAGAGACGATAGAACGCTACCGCGTAGATTAATAAGAAGGAGACATGATGGAGAAAAAACTTGCTGGCAAAGTGCAGACGGTACTGGGCCTTATTGACGGCTATGAACTGGGATTAACCACGCCTCACGAGCACCTTCTCCTCGACCTGACCGTGCGCTTCAAGCTCATGGAGGGAAGCGTCACCGCCAGGACCATGGCCGAAAAACCGATGACTCCGGATATGGCGGGCTGGATTCGGTTTCACCTCTTTGAGAACCGGGATAACCTGCTGCTTGATGATGAAGCGCTGGCAGTCGAGGAAATTACGCGCTTTAAGCTCGCCGGAGGGAAGAGCGTGGTGGACGTTACCAACTGGGGCATCGGGCAGGACCCGCACGGCATGACCCGCATTGCCCGTACCACCGGCCTCAATATCATCATGGGCACCGGCTACTACACCATGGACTCCGGCTGTGCCGAAGCGCTGGCCCAAAAATCGGAGGATGAGATTTGCCAGGAAATCATCGATGATATCACCATCGGTACCGATGGCATCTGCGCCGGTATAATCGGCGAAATCGGGGCTGATTCCTGGCCGCTTCACGATATCGAGATAAAGTCGCTGCGGGCGGCGGTTAAAGCCCAGAAGGCCACCGGCGCCGGGCTGACCATCCACCCCGGCCGCTTTGACGAGTCACCACTGCAAATCGTTGACATCGTTAAAAAAGCCGGTGCCGATATGAGCCGGGTGGTCATCGAGCATATCGACCGCACCGCCTACACCTTCGACACCATGGTGGAAATCGCCAGGGCCGGGTGCTACCTTGAATTCGACTGCTTCTCCATGGAGGGCTACTACCCCAAGCGCTACGGCGTATTCGATATTCCCAATGATGCCCAGCGCGTCAATTACATTATCCGGCTCATCGAACTGGGCTATCTGGACCAGATACTCATTGCCACGGACACGGCCATGAAATCTCGGCTGACGGCCTACGGCGGCCCGGGCTATGCCCATATCCCGGAAAATGTCATCCCCTGGATGCGCGCCAAAGGCATGTCCGAGGAAACCATCCGCGCCATTTCCGAGGAGAACCCGAAGCGACTTCTGGCCTTCGTTGCGCCGTCGCGGTAACGGGCATTATTTGATTTCGGCTTCTACCAGTTACGTCACAGGTAAGGCGAGGTGAGGGGCAGCTTAACCCCGAACTGTTCGGTAAATCTTTGCCTCATCTTCCGGTAGAATTCAATGCATTCTTTATTCGGCGTTCCGGAAGCGATGTCGAAATAGTCCGGCAATTT
>JBARQF010000062.1:0-3659 GCA_049643605.1 Dehalococcoidales bacterium | reverse complement strand
CGATAACATAGTCGCCAAAGCGATTGAAGTACGGGGACTCAAGGTTACCGTGGCTGAGGTACCAATTCCCGTTGCCTTCGGCCCCGCCTTTGAAGGGGAAAGAGTCCGCGGCGAGGATATTTATCTTGAGGCCGGCGGCGGCCGCACTCCAATGGTCGAGTGGGTAACCAGCAAGCGAATGGATGAGGTGGAAGACGGCAAGATTGAGGTAATCGGCCCGGAACTAACCGATGTTGAGGCTGGCTCACAACTGCCTATGGCAATTGCAGTTGAGGTTGCCGGCCGCAACATGCAGGAAGACTATGAACCCATCCTGGAACGGCAGATACACCACCTGATAAACTATGCCCAGGGCTCAATGCACATCGGGCAGAGGGATATTGCCTGGCTGCGCGTCAGCAAGCAGGCAGTGGAAAAAGGCTTTAAGCTGTCTCACATCGGGACGCTCCTTCACGCCAAACTGCACCAGGACTTCGGCCGTATCTTCGACAAGTTGCAGGTCAAGCTCTACACCGAAGAGGCTCAGGTCAAAGAAGTGGCGACGAAAGCTAAAGAAGTCTATGCCACCCGTGATGCCCGCATTGAAGGTATGACGGATGAGACCACCGACCTCTACTATTCTTGCACGCTGTGCCAGTCCTTCGCCCCGAGCCACGTCTGTGTCATCAGCCCGGAGAGGACCGGCCTTTGCGGTTCCTACAACTGGATGGACTGCAAAGCGGCCTTTGAAATCAATCCCACTGGCCCCAACCAGCCCGTAGAGAAGGGCGAGACGATTGACGCCAAGCTCGGGCAGTGGAAAGGGGTCAATGAGTTCGTCACCAAGGCTTCCCGCGGTAAGATAGACCATTATAATTTCTATAGCATCGTCAATGACCCCATGACCACCTGCGGCTGCTGCGAGTGCATCGCCGCCATTCTGCCGCTCTGCAATGGCGTGATGACGGTAAACCGCGAATATTCTGGAGACACGCCCTGCGGCATGAAGTTCACCACCCTGGCCGGCACCATCGGTGGCGGTATCAGCACGCCAGGATTTGTCGGCCACGGTAAATACAACACCACCCAGAAAAAATTCGCCGTCGGCGACGGCGGTCTGCTGCGAATGGTCTGGATGCCCAAGTCACTGAAAGAGGAAATCGGCGAGCGGCTCAAGACACGTGCCGCAGAAATGGGCGTTCCTGACCTGCTGGACAAGATTGCCGATGAGACCGTCGGCACCAGCGAAGAGGAAATTATGCCCTTCCTTGAGGAGAAAGGACACCCCGCCCTAACTATGGATCCACTACTGGGCTAAGAAAGGAGAGTGCCATGCCACTTACCGGAATTGAGATTTTTAAACTGCTACCCAAGACGAACTGCGGTGACTGCGGTGTTCCCACCTGCCTGGCTTTCGCCATGAGCCTGGCCTCGGGCAAGGTGGAATTGAGCGCCTGTCCCCATGTTTCCGAGGAATCTAAAGAGAAGCTGTCCGAGGCTTCGGCGCCGCCCATTTTGCCGGTCACCATCGGTGTCGGCGACCGGGCGCTGAAGGTTGGCGGCGAGACGGTCATGTTCCGCCACGAAAAAAGATTTGAGAACCAGCCCGGCATCGCCATCCTCATCAAGGACACCATGGACGATGCCGAGGTCAAAGCCAGGCTGGATAAATTCAAGAACCTCCAGTATGAGAGGGTCGGACTCTCTCTCCGCCCCGAACTGGTGGCGGTGAAAAGCGAATCCGGCGACCCCCAGAAATTTGAGAGCCTGGTGGGCAAGGTGGCACAGGGCAGTGACGGCGGCATCATCCTGATGAGCGATAACCCCGATGTCCTGGCTGCCGGACTGAAAGTCTGTGCCGACCGCAAGCCGCTTATTTACGCTGCCACCAAAGACAACTCGGATAAAGTCGCGGAACTGGCCAAGACAAATTCATGCCCGGTAGCAGCGAAAGGCTCGGGCCTGGAAGAAGTTGTGGCCTTGACCGAAAAATTAACCCAGGCGGGCCTGAAGAATATTGTCATTGACTCCGGCTCCAGGACTTCCCGCCAGGCGCTCGAAGACCAGATTATTATCCGCAGCGCCGCGCTGAACAAGAAATTCCGTCCGCTCGGCTTCCCCACCATCACCTTCCCCTGCGAGATGACCGACGACCCGATGAAGGAAGCGATGCTGGCCTCAATGTTTGTCGCCAAATACGGCGGCATTATTGTGCTGTCTGACCTCTACGGGGAAAGCCTTTATCCGTTGCTCGTGGAAAGGATGAACATCTTCACCGACCCGCAGCGGCCACTGGCGACGCAGGAAGGCATTTACACTATTGGCGGACCGGGTGAGAACTCACCGGTGCTGGTTACGACCAATTTTTCGCTCACCTACTTCCTGATTTCGGGCTACCTGGAAACCAGTCGTGTTCCCAGCTGGCTCCTGGTGAAGGACACGGAGGGCCTCTCAGTGCTGACCGCCTGGGCGGCGGGCAAGTTCAGCGCCGATATCATCGGTCCCTTTATCAAGAAGAGCGGCATTATGGACAAGGTAAAACACCAGAAATTGATTATTCCGGGATATGCAGCCGTGGAAAGTGGCGGCCTGGAGGAGGAACTGCCCGGCTGGGAGATACTGGTCGGCCCCAGAGAAGGCGCCCATATTCCCGCCTATATCAAATCGTGGACTCCCTAAGGAGGTAAAGATGATACTCATTGGTGAAAACATCAATATGATGTCCCAGATCATTGGCCCGGCGTTCAAGGAGAGAAACCCCAAGCCGATTCAGGATCTCGCCAAGGCAGAAACCGAGGCCGGGGTGGACTACCTCGACCTTAACATCGGCCCGGCGCGGAAGACCGGCGAGGAGCTAATGCCCTGGGTGGTCAACACGGTGCAGGAGGTAACGGATAAGTCCCTGTCCCTGGACACGACCAACCTGCTGGCCACAGAAGCCGGCCTTAAGGCGACCAAGAAAACCCCGCTTATCAACTCCGTCTCCCTGCAAACGGACCGTATAGGACCCGGCCTGGAGCTGGCCAAGAAATACGACGCGGATGTCATCGCTCTGCTCTGGGGCACCGAAGGTATGCCGCGAGACGCCAACGAACGGGCCATGAACGCGGTTGATTTCGTTTACAAGGCCGGTGAAATGGGCATCGCCAATGAAAAACTATGGATTGACCCCATCGTCAGCCCATTATCGGTAGAAATAAATCAGGTCAAAGCACTGATTGAGTTTATGGCCATGCTCGGAGAGATTGCACCGGGCTGCAAATCAGTGGTTGGCTTATCAAATATTTCCAACGGCACACCGAATGACCTCCGGCCGTGGCTGAACCGGACCTACCTCATGATGATTATGAAGTACGGCCTGCACTCGGCAATTGTGGATGCCTTTGATACCGACCTGATAAAGATAGTACGCGGGGAGAGACCGGAGCTGTTGAGCCTGGTGCACCGGATGATGGACGGCGAGAAGCCGGATTATGCCTCGCTATCCGAGGAAGAGGTCAAGTACGCCAAAACAGTCAGGGTGCTGACCGGCGAATCGCTCTACTCCCATTCCTGGCTGGATATATAGGCACCGGAATCCGATATTACAGCTATCGGGGAAGTGGGCGCACAGTCCGAATATGGAACCAGATGAACAAAGGCAAGACTTTGACATCACCCATCAAGCAGGATGACGGCTA
>JBARQF010000061.1:0-7803 GCA_049643605.1 Dehalococcoidales bacterium | reverse complement strand
CTGCGCAACCGTTTAATATTGACAAAGCTAGAGCTGTTATCGAACTCCGTCCCCCTCTGGGGATAAGTAAGGGGACAGTAGTAAAGGAACTTATCGAGGGCTATCATCTTAAGTCTGCGGTTTATATGGGGGATGACGTGGCTGATATCGATGCCTTTGATACCATACGCACCTTATCGCGCGGCACAGAATTTCAAGGTCTGGCTCTCGGGGTGGTAGGAGAAGAAACGCCTCCTGACATTGCCGAAAGAGCTGACTTACTCCTCCGGGGGGTGAGTGAGGTGGAGGCTTTTCTGGGCTGGCTGGACGAAATCATACCCCCTAAATCACACTAAAACCGCCGGGTCACCTTGGGCGATACTACAATCCCGATGCGATGTCAAGAGCTGTAAGTAGCGCGCTCTCAGGGCCTAGCCGTTGCAAAAAGCCCCTACCCACTCCCGTCTCAAGATATAGACTGCAAAGCTAGTAATGGTCAATGTCAAGCGGAAACAGTCGCCTCACCAGTATAATCCGTGAGCCACGTCGTCTAGAAGCCTCAGATGGCCTTTTGCTGACCTCTTTATGCTAAACTTCATGGCTTGCCTGCGGCAGGCCTCAGGGCTTATCCTTGACACGGCGTCCGTCCTTATCAGTTCCTCCGCCTCCTCCAAGTTGCCTACCACAAATCCGGTCTTGCCCTGCTCTATAAGCTCAGATACGGCGCCAGAGTCCTTGCTTATAACGGGTGTGCCACAGGCCATTGCTTCAACAGTGGTGAGGCCAAAAATCTCCACATAATTGGGCCAAGTAATCAGTGCCTTGTGTCTCTGATACTCCTTTACTGTCTGCTCCCGTGGTAACGCTACTAGATTCATCTTTATCTGTCTGCCGTCGGACTCCTCAAGGCATTTTCTGACATAGTCTTGGCTGGCAATACTATCAAGGCTGCCGAAGGCATCTAGCGGCACGTGGCACTTTTTGGCCAAGTAAGCTACCTCCAAAAATCCCTTCTCCGGAGTACATCTCGCTAGCCACAGATAGCGGTTTCCCCTCTTCACCTTTGGATCTGGCTTGTAGAAATTGAGGTCAATGCCGTGGTGAACCACGGGACAGGCCACGTTCCAGCGCCTGCGGATTATGTTGGCCTGTGCCTCGGAGAAGGCAACAATGCATGGCTTGTCTATCGACGGTGGGGGTATTTCAAGGAAGTCAGGGTCGGAGTGATAGCAGTGGATGATGGGCAACTGCCTATCTGCCTCCATCTGAGACTGGGTGCTACACCAAGCCCAAGAATTATCCATGACACAGTCGAAGTCTTGCAATCTATCCTTGTACTTCATGTAGGCGGCATCCTCGGACTCACGGAGGCCGATAGGGATAATCTCTATCCCCTCGCCAAGGTCGCTCCCCTCTGGGCAAACAACGCTCATCTGGTGGCCTAGCCTGTGCATCTCCATTGCCCATATACTCACAAGGTGTTCGAGTCCGCCATAACTTAGCAGGCCAGTTTTGCTCAGTTGGTATATAGGTGTGCTTATCAGAAGCACCTTCATCCCTTCTTCTCCTTTGCCTTATGCTCTATTCCGAAAGCCCCCGAGCTCACGGAGTGTCGTTTCTCAGGCTAATTTACCACCCTTCATCAAGTTAATGTTCCACCCTCTTTCTCAATTTAATTGACCACCCTGAGTGTACCATTGAGTATAGTATAGTATCGCACAGTTACCACGTCAAACCCGGGGTTTCGGCGGCCAAGTTCAGTGTCGATTCATCGGATGAGGTACGTGCTCTGCAGAGAGAATAATGGTAAAATAGCAATATGAAAATAGCTTTGGTCTCCCCTTACGACTTTGCTTATCCCGGAGGTGTCTGTAATCATATATCCAATTTAGAGGAACAGCTGACCAGAATAGGGCACGAGGTGAAAATCATTGCCCCCGCCTCGAAGGCAGTCTCTTCTCTGGGCGAGCGTTTAATACCAATCGGAAAACCCAGACCGGTTCCGGTCAGCGGCTCCGTTGCCCGGATTACCCTTTCACCATGGCTGTCATCGCGGGTAAAGGCAGTGCTCGAACGTGAGAAGTTCGAAATCGCCCATCTCCACGAACCCCTGATGCCGATGCTCTGCACCACTGTCCTGCGCCTCTCCGATACTCCGACTGTAGGCACTTTTCATGCCTCAGGCGGCAGAGACTGGTACAACTTTGGCACGCCTCTGGGCAAACTGATTTTAAAGAAATGGTTCCGTAAGCTGGACTATAAAATCGCCGTCTCCAAGCCGGCTATGGAATTCGCAAACCGGTACTTCCCCGACGAATACGACATCATACCCAACGGAGTTGATACGGACCATTTCAGACCCGATGTCGAGCCACTTGAAGAGTACCTCGACGGGAAGCTGAATATCATGTTTGTCGGGCGCCTGGAGAAGCGCAAAGGCCTTGATTACCTGCTCGAGGCTTACCGGCAGGTCAAGCGCGTTATCCCTGAATCGCGACTCATCGTCGTCGGACCGGGTATGCGGCTCAGGAAAAAGTACGAAAAACGGGTGGCAAGGGACGGCATAGAAGACGTCACTTTTATTGGCTTCGCTACCTACGGTGACCTGCCCAGATATTATAAGACCGCAGATATCGTCTGCTGCCCGGCCACTGGCTGGGAAAGCTTTGGCATCGTCCTGATTGAAGCGATGGCGGTGGGCACACCGGTAATTGCCTCTGATATATCCGGGTACGCCAGTGTGCTGACCCACGATGCTGAAGGGCTGCTTGTGCCGCCGAAGAATGCTTCTAAACTGGCTGAAGCGCTACTGTCCCTGGCTAATGATAAAGCCGCGCGACAGCAAATGGGCCAACAGGGAATTGTCACCGCCCGGCAATACAGCTGGGAAAGCGTGGCAAAGCGGGTTCTGGACTGTTACCACAAAACACTTGGCTAGCACTCTGGAATAACAACCCGGTCATTTTACATTGGTTCGCTATACCTGACCCCCTACCATGCGCAGTTGCTCCCGGGTGCCGATAATAACCAGTTCATCATCGGCTTCAAGGAGCGTATCCTCTGGCGGATTGGGGATAAGTTTATCGTCTTTTTTCCTGACCGCCAGGATAGCCATGGCTCCACAGCAACCCAGCCCTTCTTTCACCGTTGTCCCGGCGAGTGGCGACTCAGAAGTGACTTTCACGTTTTCCAGAATCAGCTCTCCTTTGCGGCTGTGCATGGTTGTGTCGATGAAATCGACGACAAGTGGCCTCAGTGTAAGCAGGGCCATGCGTCTGCCGCCAATGCGGTAGGGTAAGATAATCCGGTCCGCACCGGCTCGTTTCAGTTTGGCCTCTGATTCTTCGTTGCTACCCCGGGCAACCACAAAAAGTTCGGGGCGCACCACTTTCGCCGAGAGTGTAAGATAGAGATTATCGGCGTCACTGTCTAACGCAGCGACCAGCCCTTTTGCTTTTTGCATGCCGGCCTCTTTCAGGATATCATCATTGGTAGCCTCACCATGCAAGCTCAGATAACCATTTTCGATTGCTTTTGCGATTGTTTCCTCATTTTCATCAATAATGACAAAAGCCACTCCCTCGCTCTCGAATACTTTGGCTGCTTCCTGCCCTACCCTTCCATAGCCACACAGGATAATGTGCCCTTTTAACTGCTCAATTTTCTCTTTCATTCTGCGCCTCCCAAAGATATTCGGGAAATGGCCTTCGATGATGTATTGCACCAGAGCCGTGGCACTATACAGCATAATCCCCACCCCGCCAACAATCAGTGCACTGCTGAAAATACGCCCCCCGTTGGAAAGAGGGTGGACTTCTTCATAGCCGACAGTACTTATGGTGATAACCGTCATATAGAGAGCATCAAAAAACGACCATCGTTCTATAACTATATAGCCAATGGTACCGGCAAGGATAACCCCAAGAAGCAGTATGATAACACGTAATAAGCGCTGACGCGATTTCATGCTGGCCGTCTCCAGATATCGTCGTTACATTCTACTATGCCGGGTTTCATCAGACAAGGATTAAATTGAAAAAGGTTTATAGCCGTGCCGCCCGTCCTGTCATCAGGGAACAAAGGAAAAAGAAAACGGGCTCCACTCACTATGAAGCCCGTTTCTATCTAAAATTGTATCCTAGCCGAGGATTTTCATTGCCTCTTCACGGTAAGCTTCCATCAGGTACGGAATTCCGGTCACTTTGGCACATTCCTCAGTAAGGGACATGAGTTCGCTGCGAGTGATTGCCGGCAGGTTGAAGCACCTTGCCCCGGCCATTAACTGCTGCAGGCCAATCCGCAATTTCTCACAGTAACTGTATATGCCCACCGCCCCCAGCGGTATATTTTTCATTTCGCCGGCACCAACGATGTCCATTACGTCTTCGTAATTGACGAAGATTTCCTCCGGCGTGGAGCCAAACTGGCTTACGGTGTTGGGCAGTTTGCCTTCTTTCATCCAGTGGGCGATATTCTTGCCGACCATGCCCGGTATCATCATTGCCCGCCCGATGCATATCGCTTTCACAAACGGTGAACCGAGGGCAAGCGCCTTGAAGACGCCGTCCTCACTACTGAAGCCGCCGGCGAAGGCGATGTCGGGCACGCGCTGCCCCTTAGCAGTCAGTTTCTGGCAGAAATCGTAAGCGGCGGCATGAAGGTACAGACTTGGTATTCCCCATTCCTCCATCATGCGCCAGGGGCTCATGCCAGTACCGCCGGATGAGCCGTCAATAGTGAGCAGGTCAATCTTCGCGTTGGCACCCCATTTAATGGCCATGGCCAGCTCTCGCAGGCTGTAGGCACCGGTCTTCAGCGTGATGCGCTTGAAACCCAGCTTCCTCAGGCGCTCCACCTCAGCGTAAAAGCCTTCTTCGTCAATGAAGCCGAGTCGACTATGGCGTTCGAATTCTCTGAGTGCGCCGTCCTTGTAAGCCGCCTGGGTGACCGGGCTTGAGGGGTCGGGAGTTACGATATAACCACGCTTCTGCAACTCCTGCGCTCGCTCCAGGCTGTCTATCTTGATTTCACCGCCAATACACTTCGCGCCCTGTCCCCACTTCAATTCGATGGTCTCCAGGCCATGCTTTTTATTCACGTATTCCGCAACGCCGAGCCTGGTGTCTTCCACATTCATCTGGACCAGTATCTCACCGTACCCCTGATGGTAGCGGCGGTAGATTTCAATACGGCGGTCCATGTCCGGCGCCGAAGTCACTTTGCCTTTTGAATCGAGCTCAAGTTCCGGGTCAATACCGCAAACGTTTTCACCGCAGACCAGTGTAACGCCACTGATAGCAGCACCAATGGCAAAATGCTCCCAGTTCTTGCGGGCAATCTCGGTGGAACCGAGCGCACCGGTGAAGGCCGGCAGCTTCATTTTGACCTTGATGTCCCAGCCGTATTCTGTCTCCGTGTTCACTGCTGGAAAGATGGCGGTATCCGGGTTACCTTCAACGCCTGGAGGCAGCCCGTTAGCACCCAGGGCATATCCCTGGATGTTGAGGTGGGAGTAATCCACCGGGTACTCTTTATCACCACCGGCGGTAATGTCGCCAAAGGGGCCGGGATAAATCAACTCTCTGCCCCGAAAAGTTGCCCTGAATACCTCACAGTTCCCCGTGCAGCCATCAATACATCGACTACAGATGCCGCTTGCCGGAGCAACGTTTCGAGAGCGGTTTGCCGACCTGGTAGCATCGTTCGCATTTGGTCTTTGCAGGTTCATCTTGGTAACTCCTCTATTGATTTTTTATAACTTAACCGGTATTCCCTTATCGTGGAGATACTGTTTAGCTTCCGGTATGGTTATCTCGCCAAAATGAAAAATTGAGGCTGCCAGCACGGATGCTGCTTTACCGATGGTCACCGCCTCATACAGATGTTCCAGTGTTCCGGCACCTCCTGATGCCGTAACCGGTATGGCGACGGCTTCGGCAACTGCTTTGGTCATCTCAAGGTCATAGCCTTCTCTGGTGCCGTCGGCGTCCTTGCTGGTGAGCAGGATTTCCCCGGCGCCCAGTTCTTCCACTTTTTTTGCCCAGGTTACGATATCGATCCCCGTCGCCTCACCGCCGCTTTTAACGACGACTTCCAGTCGGGGCATGTTGCTGCCGGCGGCGTTTTTACGCCCGTCGATGGCTACCACCAGTTTGTCTCCGCCGAATTCAGCCGCAGCCTGTTTGATAAGTTCCGGGTTCTTCACCGCCGCCGTGTTGATTGAGACCTTGGCAACCCCGAGCTCAAATAATTCTTTCATGTCCTGAGTATTCCTGATGCCGCCGCCGACGGCGAAAGGTATGGTCACCTTGTCGGCCACTTTCTTGACCCACTCCCGCATTGTGCCGCGGCTCTCCACCGTAGCCATGATGTCCAGGAATACCAGCTCATCAGCCCCCGCTAGGCAATACGCCTCGGCGGCTTCCACCGGGTCGCGGGCATCGCGCAGGTTGACGAAATTTACCCCTTTGACTACCCTGCCCTCCTTGACATCCAGACAGGGTATGATTTTCACTGGTTTCATTCTTTACCTCTTAATTTAAAATCTGGCAAACGGCAACCGCCTTCCGCCCTAATTAGCTCTGCCATTATAACAGTTTTTAAAAGTTCCTGTAAACAGTAATGTTTATTGAAATAGGGAGCTGGTTAAAGATGCGGTGACATGAGACTATGAGACGATGGTTCCCATGAAAGGTGACGGTATCATCAATGAAGCGGTAAACGGCTTTTTACGATGCTGAATGTGGCGTTACAAGTCAGGAGATTGTAATGGTAGAACCCTGGCGGGAAATGGTCGGGGTGAGAGGATTTGAACCTCCGACCTCATGGTCCCAAACCATGCGCGCTAACCGGACTGCGCCACACCCCGCCATTACAATATTACCATAATGGTTATTCTGGGGAAGCTTCCCCGCCCGACTTGCCGGACAGCTCCGCCAGCTTGTTATATTCCCGGGTCACCCTTTCCTGTATCTCTTTAATAGTGTTCTCCGTCAGGTGGCGGAACCGACCCTGTGTCTTGAGGTAATTTTCCACCGGTTCCAGCTTGGTCAGGCTCAGGCTCAGCTTGTACCGGCCGTTTTCAACTTCGTACAGCGGGAAGACTCCGGTTCTTATCGCCAATCGTCCGACCTTAATGGCGTCGTCAGTTGGGCAACGCCAGCCGGTTGGGCAGGCAGATAGTATATGTATATAAGCTGGACCGGGGGTTTCTACCGCCTTGGTAACCTTTTTCATCAGGTCGCGGTGGTAGCTGGGGCAGGCCGTAGCCACATAGGGTATGTCATGAGCCGCTGCAATTGCGGGCATATTCTTCTTCCAGGTTATCTGTCCCAGGCTTTCTTTGCCGGCCGGTGAAGTGGTTGTTGAAGCTCCATAAGGCGTGGCCGAAGACCTCTGGATGCCGGTGTTCATGTACGCTTCGTTATCCAGGCAGATGTAGACGAAGTCGTGTCCCCTCTCCAGCGCTCCCGACAGGGCTTGCAGGCCAATATCACTGGTGCCGCCGTCTCCGGCAAAAGCCACGATTTTTATGTTGCGCTTCGGGATTTTCCCCTTCTTCTCCATTGCCTTCAGGCCTGCTTCAGCTCCGGAAGCTACCGCGGCGGCGTTTTCAAACAGGGTATGTATCCAGGGAATACGCCAGGAGGTATAAGGCAGCTGTGACGAGATTACCTCCATACAACCGGTAGCATTAACCACTATTACATTCCGCCCTAGCACCTTACAGGCCTGTCTTACTGCCAAAGCCTCACCGCAACCGATACAAGCCCGGTGACCGGGGGCAAAGTTTTCCTTTTTAGTTATTAACTTAGGAACAAAAAC
>JBARQF010000060.1:0-4989 GCA_049643605.1 Dehalococcoidales bacterium | reverse complement strand
CTTTTCACACCATTTCCTTTCTTTGATTCATTCACTGCCTGTTCAGGCGCTTGGATAGCGCTCTGGCAACGGAGGCTTCATGATAGACAGGTACAACCCGCAGGAAATCGAGAGGAAATGGCAACAGCGTTGGGATGAGGACCGGCTCTATCAGGTCAGTGACGATGACCCGAGGCCGAAATACTACGCGCTGACCATGTACCCCTACACGTCCGGCGACCTTCACATCGGGCACTGGTATGCCATGGCGCCTTCAGACGTCCACGCTCGTTTCAAGCGCTTGCAGGGCTATAACGTGCTTCACCCCATGGGTTTTGACGCTTTCGGCCTCCCCGCCGAGAACGCCGCCATCCAGCGCGGTATTCATCCTTTCACCTGGACGATGCAGAACGTTGAGAACATGCGTCGCCAGCTCCGCAGCATCGGCGCTATATACGATTGGAGCCGGGAAGTGGTCACCTGCCTGCCCGAGTACTACAAATGGACGGAGTGGTTCTTCCTGAAGCTGTACGAAGCCGGCCTGGCCTATCGGGGCAAAGCGCCGGTGAACTGGTGCCCCAAGTGCCAGACGGTACTCGCCAACGAGCAGGTGGTGGGCACCGGCTTCTGCGATCGCTGCGGTGCCGCGGTTACCCGCCGCGACCTTGAGCAGTGGTTCTTCCGCATCACCAGATACGCCGATGAAATGTTGAGCTTCGACGGCATTGACTGGCCGGAGCGCATACGGATTATGCAGCGAAACTGGATAGGCCGCAGCGAGGGAACGGAGATATCCTTTGCTCTTGACCACCCGGGCACACCAGAAAAAGAAATCCGGGTGTTTACCACTCGTCCGGACACCACTTATGGCGTCACTTTTATGGTGTTCGCGCCCGAGCATCCGCTGGTCTCCGTGCTGACCACGCCGGAGAAAAAAGCCGAGGTTGACGCCTACATCGAGAGAGCAAAACGTTTAAGCGAAATAGAGAGATTGTCCACTGAGAAGGAAAAAGACGGTGTCTTTATCGGGTCCTACTGCACCAACCACCTGACCGGGGAGAAGGTTCCCATCTGGATTGCCGACTACGTGCTTTTAAGCTACGGCACGGGAGCAGTGATGGGCGTGCCGGCTCACGACGAGCGTGATTTCCTCTTCGCCAAAAAGTACGATATCCCCATACGCGTGGTGATTTCACCGCCGGACTGGCAGGGTGGAGAGCTGACCGAGGCCTATATTGAGGAAGGAACCATGGTGAACTCAGGGCAGTTCAACGGCCTGCCCAGCAGGCAGGGCATTGAGGCCATCTCTGATTTTCTCGAAGAAAAAGTCTGGGGCAGGCGGACCATCAGCTACCGGTTACGGGACTGGCTAATCTCGCGTCAGCGCTACTGGGGTGCCCCCATCCCCATGATTTACTGCGATAAATGCGGCACTGTCCCCGTCCCCGAGGCAGACCTGCCCGTACTGCTGCCCGAAGATGCCGAGTTTAAACCAACCGGTGAATCGCCGCTCAAATACCACGAGCAGTTTGTCAACACCACCTGCCCGCGTTGTGGCGGGCCGGGCCGGCGCGAGACGGACACCATGGATACCTTTATGTGCTCTTCGTGGTATTTCCTGCGCTATACCAGCCCCGACACCAACGATGCCCCCTTTGATGACAACAAGAATAAATTCTGGATGCCGGTCGACCTCTATACCGGCGGGGCGGAGCACGCCGTGATGCATCTCTTCTACTCCCGCTTCTTTATCAAGGCACTGCGCGACATTGGGCTGGTCGACTTTGATGAGCCGTTTACCCGCCTGTTCAACCAGGGAATTATCATCGCCGGGAAGCAGAAGATGAGTAAGTCGCTGGGCAACGTGATTACCCCTGACGAGTACGTGGCCGAGCTGGGCGCGGACGCGGTTCGGGCCTACCTCATGTTCCTGGCTCCATGGGAGCAGGGCGGTGAATGGAATGACAGCAGCATCAGCGGTATCAGCCGCTGGCTGAACCGGATATGGCAACTGGTGCTCGATGAGTATCAACCCGAAGAAAAGGCCACCCCTGACCGCACACAGACAGAGGAGAGAGAGTTGTCTCGCTTTACTCATCAGACCATCCGGCGGGTAACTCAGGACCTGGAAAAGCTTCGCTTTAACACGATGCTCTCCGCGCTCATGGAATTCACCAACTACCTGGCAAAAGTAAAGGAAACAGGCGCCATCAGCACCTCAGCCTGGCAAGAGTCAATAGATATCCTGCTTCGACTCCTGGCACCCACCGCCCCCCACCTCACCGAAGAACTCTGGGAGAGGATAAAGCGCCCTTACAGCATCCACAACCAGACCTGGCCACAGTGGGACGAGAAGCTGGCCAAAGACGAGGAGATAACGCTGGTGGTACAGGTCAACGGCAAGCTCCGCGACCGCATTACCGTGCCTGTTTCCATAACCGAGGACGAACTGCCGCAGATTCTCCAGGAGAAAGCCGTTAAAGCCAACGCCTATCTGGAAGGAAAGAAAATTCGGAAGAGAATTTACGTGCCCGGCAGGCTGGTAAACTTCGTCGTGCAGTAAGTGTAAAAGACATGGATAACATGAAGATAGCTTTTATCGGCGGCGGGGCGATGGGGGAGGCAATACTGGCGGCGGTTATTAATCGCGGCCTGAGCACTCCACAGGACATCTGGGTCAGCGACGCTAAAGAGGAACGCCGCCAGCACCTGAAGCAGACCTACCAGGTATCCGCTACCGAAAGCAACCGTGACGCCGCGACAAAGAGCGACATCGTAATTCTGGCGATAAAACCGCAAACCCTGCCCGAGGTAATGCCTGAACTGTCCGGCCAGATTAAACCGGGGCAGCTTGTTCTTTCCATTATAGCCGGCGCCAGAATAGATACATTATGTAAAGGCCTTGGCCACCGCCAGGTGGTCCGGGTAATGCCCAACACACCCGCCCAGATTGGAGAAGGAATCAGCGTCTGGACCGCCACACCAGAAGTAACCGAAACGCAGAAAGAGCACGCCAGGGCCATCCTGAGCACCATGGGCCGGGAAATCTTTATGGCTGATGAAGGGTATCTTGATATCGCCACTGCGGTGAGCGGCAGCGGCCCAGCCTACTTTTTTCTCTTCGTCGAGTGCCTTATCGAGGCTGCGGTCCGCATCGGGCTGGCCGAGGACACGGCGCAGGAACTGGTGCTTCAAACCATGCTTGGCTCCGGGCAACTACTGAAAAAATCCGGCAAACCTCCTGCCGAACTGCGCCGCATGGTAACCTCCCCCGGCGGTACTACCGCTGCCGCCCTGCAGCAGTTTGAAAACGGAAAATTCAACGAGCTGGTCTCTAAGGCAGTCGCCGCTGCCTTCCACCGGTCTAAAGAACTCGGCAAATAATCGGTGCTAGCACCTATGCCACAGGAGTATTTCTGTTAAATTTCCATAAATATTTAAAAATTTAATTCGTTCAGTATTGACAGAACTTATTATATTGTTTATAATGTTCATAAATGTTTGAAAAACATGGTGGAGCCCAATGAAAACAATATCGGTTAGCAAGGCAAGGCAATTTGCTGAAGAAGTCAGCATAACTTTCGAACAGACCGGCTTGCCCCGCATGGCGGGACGCATTCTGGGCTGGCTTCTTATCTCTGACCCACCCCACCAATCAATGGAACAGCTTACCAACGCTTTAACCGCCAGCAAGGGTTCCATCAGCACCACGACTCGCCTTCTCATTATTCACGGCCTGATTGAGCGCATTAGCCTGCCCGGTGTCAGACATGATTATTTCCGCCTGCGCTCTGACACCTGGCAACATATGATAGGCCGCGGGCTCACCGACGAAATCAGAATGTTCCGGCAGCTTGCCGAACACGGACTCGGGCTGATTGATGAGAAAACCACCGCCAACAGCAAATGGCTGAAGGAGATGCTTAACGTATATACCTTTCTGGAACAGGAGTTCCCTGCCCTGCTGGAAAGATGGGAGAAAGAGCGTCAGAAGGACGAGCAAACGGTAAAACAAAGCCGATAGCCATGTACTATGTATTTTTTTCGGGAGGCCTAAAATGAAAAAACTACGAATCAGCACCGCCTTTTTACTCCTGATAATCTTAACCGCACTTACTGCCTGCAATCCCCTGGGAGACGGTGAAGAGGATGGGGAACAATATGTTGAGACAGCACGGGGAGACCTGCTGGTCACCATCAGCGGCAGTGGCAACATAGAGACAACAGAGGATGCGAACCTGAGCTTCAGCAGCGGTGGTCGCATCGCTGCAATATATGTTGAGAAAGGCGACCGGGTTGCCAAGGGTGAAATTCTGGCGGAGCTTGATGCTGACACCCTGGAACTCGCCAGGGACCAGGCCGAATACGCACTTACCCAGACCGAGGTAGTGCTCACCCAGGCAGAGTTGAGCCAGAAAACCGCCGAATACAATCTTGATAATGCCCTGGACCAGGAAGATGCGCTGGAGCTGGCCTTATTCAACGCCCAGATAGACGTGAGGTCGGCCAAGCATAACCTTGGTGAGACCCAGGACATATACACCTGGCCGGATATTGAAACGGCGCAGAAAGACGTAGATAACGCCGAGGCATTTCTGCAGTACGCACTGCAGCGAAACCTGTCAGATGATACCGTAATCTATGCACAGGCAAGACTGGACGCAGCTGAGGCCGTACTGGACGCCAAGAGAAACGCCCATGACACCGAGGAGGTGACTATCGCCAGGCTGCAGATGGAAGCCCTGGAACTGGCCGAGGCTCAGGCCCAGAAAAACCTGGATGAGATGAACGAGGACATCGCCCTGAAGGAACTGAGCGTGGACGCAGCGAAAGCCGCCGTTGAGCAGTCCAAACAGGCAGTATCACTGGCCCGGCAGTCTCTGGAACAGGCGGAGAAAGACCTGAGAGAGGCAGTCATCACTGCCCCCTTCGATGGCATAGTAGCCAGCGTCACTGCAAAAGAAGGCGATATGATACCGTCACCAGCGATGGCTCCTACACAGATAATAA
>JBARQF010000059.1:0-11770 GCA_049643605.1 Dehalococcoidales bacterium | reverse complement strand
GTGATATACGACAGCCTCGACATATCCCCTGCCCCACCCTGGCCACGGCGAAACCCTTGTTCTTCCTGAGCCCGTCGTAAAGCGTGACCGTCTTTGGGTCGAATTCGGCAGCCAGTATCTGGCGTTTCTGCCTCAGGTCATTCAGGCTGCTTTCCAGCGACATTTTCTCCTTGTCCAGCTGTTCCTGCTCGCGCTGCCACTCCGTACTCACCTGCTCCAATTTGCCTGTCAGCTCAGTCACCCCGGCCTCCACCGACTCCACCTGCTCCATCAGTTCCAGGTCCTTCGTTTCCAGCCGGTCGCCCTTGGCCTTAAACAGCTCAACCTCGTGGTGCAGATTGGACAGTTCCTTCGGGTTTTTGACCCGTCCGCTGTAGAGTTCGTCATTGCCGGCTTTTATTTTGCTCGCCAGGTCGTCTATTTCCCGCTCAAGGGCGCGCTGCTGCTGCTGCAGTTCTTCCAGTTTTTTCTTCTCGGTGTTGAGTTCCTCCTGAGCCGCGACAACCACATCGTTTTTACCCAGCCGGCTGACCGCCTGTTCCAGCCTGCGTTCTTCGTCAGCAATTTCGAGGTCAATTTCCTGTAACTCATAAAGCTGTCGGGCAACGGTCATAGTAAAAACGCCTTTCAGAGATACTCGCGTAAAGTACTGGTTTGTTTATTATGTACCCGGTGTGAAATCACATCAGGCTTTGCGCAGGGCTTCCTGAACCATTGAGCCGCCGGCGTCAAAAGCCTGCAGGTTCTGCTCTTTTACTTTGGCTGGCGACTTCCCGGCCAGCACCTGTTTCACTTCCTGGCTATCGAAGAGCGGCGATACCTGACACAGCGCACCGACCATGACCACGTTGGTCAGCAGGCTGCCGCCAATCTGCCGCGCGCACTCGGTGGCCTTGATAGCGTAACCCTTCTTCCCCGATTTCTTCAGCGCGGCCGTTATCTCCTCATCCGATGGATATGTATCCATCTCCATATTGCACAGCACCGTCGGTTCTTTATAGTCGTTGAGCAGGTACATGCCGTCCCCGGCGAGCAATTCGAAGTTGCGCAGCATCTCGATAGTCTCGAACCCCATAAGGATATCTACCTTACCTGCCGGGATGAGCGGCGAATAGATTTCGGCATCGGATACCCTCAGATGTGATACCACGGAGCCGCCACGCTGCGCGGCACCGATTGTTTCCACAGCCAGGACCTTATATCCTTTATTGAGCAGGTATTCGGCGAGGATGCTTGAGGCAAACAGGTTGCCCTGCCCGCCAACACCAGCGATCAGTACGTTTAGCTCCATGTGATTGCCCCCCTCTTGCAAACTTCCACGCACATACCGCAATCAACGCAGGTGCCATAGTCAATGGTCGCCTTGTCATCGCTGAAATGGATTGCCGGGCAGCCGAAGTAGGTAATGCAAATCTTGCAGCCATTGCAGCGGTCTTCGTCGAGAACGACCTTGCGCGGCGTGAAACCAAGCTCACCGGTCCGCCTGGCCACCAGGTAGCACGGCATGGTGGCCACGACGACCGAGACGCCCTTCTCCTTCACCGCCTTTTCCAGCGCCTCGGTTACCTGCGGGATATCGTAGGGATTGACCACCCGGGCGCTGGTCGCTCCGGCGGCAGTGGCAAGGCCAGTAATATCAATGGCGAAAGCCGGCTCGCCGCGAACATCGATATCGCTGCCCGGATGCGGCTGAAAGCCGGTCATCGCCGTGGTCCGGTTATCGCAAACGATAACCACCATATCCACTCCGCTATGGATGGCGTTCAGGAGGCCGAGGACCCCGTTGTGGAAGAAAGTCGAATCGCCGATGATGGCAAACACCGGCTTATCATAGCCGCTGTAGGCGATGCCTGATGCCATGGGTATTGACGAGCCCATGCAGTAGATGGTCGACTGCAGCTCCAGCGGCAGGAACGAGCCGGCGTCATAGCAGCCGATATCTCCGGTGACAACTCCCTTGTATTTATGCGCCACTATTTTAAGCGCGTGCAGCAGGCCGCGATACTGGCAGCCCACACACTGGGTGCGCGTCCGTATCGGAACCTTCATCTCCAGCGGGGCTGTTTCTGGAATTTTCTCCTTCAGTTCCGGATAGAGCTCCGCCAGCGACTTCAGTACTACGGTGGTTGATAGTTCCCCTTCCTGTGGCAGGAACCCGCTCCTCCCCATCACCTCCACCTTGATATCTTCGTCGAAAAACATCTGTTTCAACATACCCTCTACCACCGCCTCGCTATCCTCATAAACGACCAGCTTATCCATCTTGCGGGCGAACTGGAGCACCTTGTTCTTGGGCAGGGGCAGGGTGCCCAGCTTGAGAACCGGGAATTTTTTACCCAGTATCTTTTCCACCTCTTTAACGAATGCATACCCGATGCCACAGGCGACCAGCCCTATCTTCCCCTCGCCGTCCTCGATATGGTTGAAGGGGCTGTCTTCCATGATTCTGACCAGCACCGGCTGTTTTTCATTGAGCCAGCGATGCCTGACTACCGGACGGAGGATGCCGCCGGCTTTAGTCTCTTTGACCGCGCTCATAATGAACCGGGAACGGTCATCCTCAAAGCGCGGCTCCTTTCCTTCTTTTATACCGTCCATGCTGACTTTACTGCGCGCGTGGCAAACGCGCGTTACCGGTCGCACCACAAAGCACAGCTCTGTCTCTTCGGAGAGTTCAAAGGCCGCCTTTATCATGTCCTTGGCTTCCTGCGGGCACCAGGGGTCAAAGACCGGCAGGTGAGCATCAAGGCGGGTAATTATGCGGCTGTCCTCTTCATTCTGCGAGGATATGCCGCCCGGGTCATCCCCGGAAATCAGCACCAGCCCCCCACGCACCCCTGTGTAATTCAGGTGCATCATAATATCAAGGGCCACATTGGTCCCGTTATGCTTCATTACCGCCAGCGAGCGTGTGTTGCAGAGAGAAGCACCCATGCAGATTTCCAGTGCCACCTTTTCATTGATGCACCATTCTGCATTGATATCAGGATACCGGGAAACATATTCCAGCACCTCTGAGGCCGGGGTTCCCGGATAGCCTGCCACCACTTTAACTCCTGACTCAATCGCCCCCCTGCCCATCGCCTCATTGCCCATCAGGTATTCTTGTTCTGCCATAAGCGGCCTCCAATGGTTTAATGGTCGTTTGCCGTCAACCGGCCTGTTCTTCCTGGGGGATGACCACCGCCTCGCCTTCCAGCACCACGGTTCCATCCTGGTTACGGCAGGTGGTCTGCAAGCGAACGCGGTTTCGCTCCGGTATCTTTTCCACCACCTCCACCTCTGCCTCGATGACATCCCCGAACTTCACCGGCGCCTTGAATTTTAGAGTCTGAGATAGGTAAATATTGCCGGGGCCAGGTAATTTCATACCGAGCACCGCCGATATCAAACTCGCCGTGAGCATGCCGTGGGCGACTCTTTCCCCGAAAATCGTCTGCTGAGCATGGAGCTTATCCAGATGTATCGGGTTTTTATCACCCGTTGTCTCGGCAAAGCGCAACACATCTCGCTCAGTAATCTGCTTTCTGATACTGGCCCGGTCACCGATATTCAGCTGGTCTATCGTTTTTCCCTGTTGCATATTGCCCCTGATTAACGAAACAGCGATGCTGAGATAACCATACGCTGGACTTCTGAAGTTCCTTCGTAGATTTCAGTCAGCTTGGCATCGCGGAAGTAGCGCTGCATCGGCGAGTCCATCATGTAGCCGTAACCGCCGAACACCTGAATCCCCAGCGTGGCTGCCCGCATGGCCAGTTCCGTGGCGTACAGTTTGGCCATGGCCGCCTGCGTTCGGAACGGCTGTCCGTTATCCGCCAGCCAGGCCGCCTGGCAGGTGAGCAATCGGGCCGCTTCCAGCTCGGTGTGCATATCGGCCAGCCGCCAGCCAATCGCCTGATAGGAAGCAATCGGCGCACCGAACTGCTTTCGGTTCTTGGCATATTCAACGGCCCTTTCCAGGATGGCGCGGGTAATGCCGTTGGCCTGCGCTGCTATCCCTATCCGGCCATGGTCGATAAGCTCCAGAAAGCTGCGCATGCCTTTTCCCTCGTCACCGAGCCGGTTGGCTGCCGGCACGCGGCAGTCCTCAAGGACCTGGTCAGCGTTGGTGGCGGCGCGCATGCCCAGTTTATCGTATTTTTTACCCTTGCTGTAACCCGGCGTGTCCGTCTCCACGAGAAAGGCCGTCATACCCCGCTCCCCCAGCTCCGCCACGTTGGCAAAGAGGAGCACCACATCACAGACATCGCCATTGGTAATGAATATCTTGGTGCCATTGAGGATGTAGTTATCGCCATCTCTGGTCGCGGTCATCTGCACATTGCTGACATCGCTGCCCGCCTCCGATTCGGTGACGGCCATGGCACCAACCTTTTCCCCTTTCACCAGAGCGGGCAGGAATTTCTGCTTCTGCTCATCGGTGCCGAAGCGGTAAATCGGCGCCGCGCACAGACACAGGTGTGCATCCAGAATATCGGCGGTGGCGGCACATGCCCTTGCCAGTTCCTCCACAGCAATGGCTATTGAGAATTCATCACCCCCGCTGCCGCCGTACTCCTCAGGTATGCCCAGGCCGAGCAGTCCCATCTCCGCCATCATCCTGAAATTATCCCAGGCAAATTCCTGCTTCCGGTCCAGCTCATCGGCTACCGGTGCCAGTTTCTCACTGGCGAAGTCCCTTACCGTGGTCTGGAGCATCTTGTGTTCTTCACTGAGTAAAAAATCCACTGCTTCCTCCTTCCCAGGGATACAGCCACTGCGGATACTAGACAAATCGTAAACCTAACACCATTGATTGTCAAGGAATAAAACGGCATGCCCCGCCTGAAAAGGTGACAAAATTGGCTCGCTTAAAATAGAACGTTTGTGCTATTTTTATAACGGTTAATCAGAAGAACGAGGAAAGTGATGAAGCTCCTTAAATTGGCCGTAGAAAAACAGCGGTGGGACCTTGCTGCCCACACCATTGTCCTGGCAGCTGCCCGGACTTTGAACAAAGGAGACAAACCGTATGCCAGCCAGAGCACGCCAAAAAGCAAACGCATCAAGAGCAAACCAGAAACAGGGCGGCTTTTACCAGAAAGTACTTGATGAAGCCGAGCGTATCGATTTCGACCTGGTGTCTGGCGTCAATGGCATTGACGACGAGATTGCCCTGCTCCGGGTAAAGATAAAGTCCATCCTGGATGATGACCCGAAAAACATAAAGCTCATCGTAGAAGCAACCAACGCCCTGGAGAGGCTTATCCGCACGAAATATAAAATCAGCAAAGAACAGAGGAAAGGACTGAAGGAGGCTATTGGCAATGTCCTCAGAGACGTCGCCCTCCCCCTCGGTATTGGCATCGCCACCACCGTCAGCAAATAGATCTGCGGAAGGTGGACTGGTCGCACGCCAGCTGCGTCCCTACCAGCGGGAAATCGCCCTCGCCATACTGAACAGCGTCTTCGGCAGAAAGGGGCTGACCATTTCCGTGGAAATCGCCCGGCAGGGCGGGAAAAACGAGCTTTCCGCCCAGCTTGAACTGCTCCTGCTGACGCTCTACATGGCGGAGCCGCAGAACCTGATAAAGTGCTCCCCTACCTTCAAGCCGCAGACGGTTATCTCCATGGCCCGTCTCAAGGACAGGTTGAATGAGGCCGGCTTCGATGGCATATGGCGCGCGGAACAGGGCTACATCCTCAGACTGGGTAACGCCCGGGCCGTATTTCTTTCCGCTGATGAATCCGCCAACGTGGTGGGCAATACGGCTCACATCCTGCTGGAAGTGGACGAGTCACAGGACGTCAGCAAGGACAAGTACAACAAAGAATTCAAGCCGATGGGTGCCACCACCAACGTGACCACCGTGCACTATGGCACCACCTGGGATGACACCACCCTGCTGGAAGAGGTGAAGCAGACCAACCTCGAGCTGGAGAGAAAGGACGGCATCAAACGCCACTTCCGTTATGACTGGCAGGAAATTGCCCGGCACAACCCTGATTACCTCGCTTACGTTGCCGCGGAAAAAGAGAGGCTCGGAGAAAACCACCCGCTTTTTCTTACTCAGTACCGGCTTCAGTCCATCCGCGGCGGCGGTGGCTTCCTGAGCGTGCAACAGCGCGCCCAGATGTGCGGCGAGCACCACCGGAAACACTCATACCAGCCCGGCCAGATTTACATCGCCGGCATTGACCTGGCCGGGGAAGCTGAAGAGGCCGAGGATGCCTATCTGAGGGCTTTGAAGCCACGGCGGGACTCCACGGTGGTCACCATAGGTGAGCTTGATTTCACCGCCGGCGGTGAAATAACGAAGCAGCCACAGGTAAACATCGTGGAGCATTACTGGTGGACGGGCCGAAAACACGCCGAGCTTTATCCCCAACTGGTTGATATTCTGAAGAACGTGTGGCGCTGCCGCCGGATTGTGGTTGATGCCACCGGTGTCGGCGAGCCGGTGAGCTCATTTCTCAGGCAGGCGCTGGGGTCGCGGGTCATCCCTTTCACCTTTACCCAGCGCTCAAAGTCAGAACTCGGCTTCGATCTGCTGGCTGCCATCAATTCCGGACGGCTGAAAATGTACCGGAGCGACGGCTCTCCGGAATGTCAGGAATTCTGGCTTGAGATGGAAAAAGCGAAAAGCCAGTACCGTCCCAACCAGACGATGAGCTTTTACGTTGACCCCTCCCGGGGCCACGACGACTTCCTGATGAGCCTGGCATTGACGCTGAAAGCCGCCAATCAGTACCGGCCAAGGGGGGCAAGGGGAGGTTAATCACCCCCCATTATCACCACTTGCCTTAACCAACCTCAAAAAAATCCCCCCTCTCCCTTTTAAGAAGAGGGGGAACTACATGAGGGGTGGATAGGTTAGAGCAGTTACAGTGTGTAGTAGTAGGCGGTCCTGCGGCCCATAAGGTAACCGCCGGCAAAGAGCACCAGCCCGCCGATGGCAATCAGGGTATATAAAGCCCACGTTGGAAACGAGAACGGTTTGCTGACGTAGAACTCGCCGGCTCCGGTCCATTCTCCCTCGTTTTCGGCCGCATCAACTGACCTGACCCGCCAGTAATAAGCAGCATCTCTGCTGGCCAGCGCCAGGGACTCCGCTTCCGTCGTCGTATATTCCGATTCGTCCAACCCTGTCTTGTCAAGTACAATGGAATCTTCAGCGAAATCGTCATCGGTGGCAATCTGAAGAGCGTAGCTCACTGGCCCGGCATCTGCGGTCACTTCTTCCCAGTCAAACGTCACCGGTGTTTTGGCTTCGACGCCCATCTCGGGCAGAAGGGGTTTCGGTATCGGTGGCGGTACCGCCTCAACCGTGAATGTCACCTCGTTGGCATTGGTGCCGTCACTTATGGTTATGGTATGGTCCCCGGCCTTGCTTGACGGAACTTTTACGATGGCGACAAATATGCCGCTGGCATCAGCGACTTTTGTGTCTAAAACCTCATCACCGAACTTGATGGTAACTGCCCCGCCGGCGGCAAACCCGACGCCGGTGACGACAATGTCGGAGCCGACTTTACCACTCTCAGCGCTGATGTTTATTGCCGTCGGCGATGGGGCCGGCACTGGGGCCGTTGGAGTTGTCGGCGACGGCTGTGTTGGTCCCGGAACCATTATGGTGAATTTGGCGGTGTCCAGATTGCCATCTTCGTCCTCAGCCTCCACATCGTAAATGCCCACCTCAAGCTCTGGCACGGTAAAGATCTGTTCAAAGCTGCCGTCTGAATCGGTGGTGTCAGCAATTACTTCTTCCGCATCGAAATACACGACCACATCACTCCTGCGCTCAAAGCCGGTGCCACTCACGGAAACTTCAGCACCGGCCTCTCCCGACGTCGGGTCAAGAACCAGTTCCGATTCAACGGTGAATTCGACCTCTGTTTCACTATCACCCACCTCCACTTTAATGGTGTGAGCACCGGCTGTGCTTTCCGGAATAAGAATTGTGCAGTCAAAGTCACCACTGTTATCGGTCTCGTCATCGCCGCTTTCTATATCTATTTCATCATCGTCATAGAAAACCGCGATATTCTCGTTGTCGACGTATTCCCTTCCGCTGATTTCTATCTCCTCACCCACCACTCCTTCTTCCGGGTCAATGCTGATTTCGCCACCGATTACGGTAAACTCGGCATACGCCCTGATTGGGGAAACTACCGGCGGGTTGCCTTCGAAATAATGGCACACATAAACATAATAGGTTCCGGCAGTTACATCTTCAAAGTCGTCCTCATCCTCGCCGTCGTTCAGCTTAGCCGGAACCTCGAAGTCGATTGTGAAGTCCCCATTATAATCAAGGTCGACGAGGCCTCTTACTATCTCATAGACGGTAACGTCGCTATCAATGTCATCGACAGTTGAAGCCTCCTCTCTGGCAAAGTACATAATGGCATACTTGTCCGAGGTTTCCGTGCTCTTGTTAAAACCCTCGCCCACCACATCAATCGTATCGCCAATTGCTCCTTCTTCAGGGTCCAGCTCAATGAACCGGGTCTGGGCGGTCACCGGTACCGCCATGACCAGCATGGTAACCACCACAATCAGGCCAATTATCCTCATCATATGCATTTTTTTCATTTTCACGACCTCCAACTTAAACTAGGTTTCGTTATTATTCGCTGAAAGCGGTTCTCCTCCCCAGCCAGAAGGCCAGGAAGCCGACTATTATCGCCCCGAAGGCGATAAGTGTATAGAGTGCCCAGCTTGGCAGTGCCAGGTAAAAGCCCACGACAAACGAACCGGGCGCCGACCATTCACCCTCGTTGCCAGCATCATCAATGGCCCTTACCCTCCAGTAGTAAGGGGCGTCTTTCTTCACCGCCGCCAGCTTCTCTCCCTTAGCTACTGTATATTCGGAATCAGTCAGACCTTCTTTTTCCATTACCAACTCGGTGAAATCTTCCGCCGAAGCGACCTGAATGTGATACGTAACGGACGAACTCAAGCTCGCGACATCCTCCCAGTCAAAATATGCCTCGGCCTCCGCTTTACTATCGCTTTCTGGTAACAGGAGCGCCGGCGCTTTCGGCGCCAGCACCAATAATAACCTTGGCGCTGACCATCCACTCTCATTTGCCGCCCCGTCAATCGCTTTTACCCTCCAGTAATACGGCGAGCCCGCGGTCACTGCTGCCAGTGCCTCCGTCTCTCCCAGTGTGTATGTAGATTCGACCAGGGTTTTTTCCATAACTACAACCGCAAAATTTACATCGGACGCTATCTGTAACTGGTAGCGCACCGGTACACTCGGGTCGTCAACATCCTCCCAGTCAAAATAAGTCGCTGCCCTCACCACGCTTTTATCACCCGGCGCTACCGGCGCTGGCACTGGAGGCGCATCCGATTCTATTTCAAAGACAAGCTGCCTGGTATTTACGCCATCACTTACGCTGATAACGTGCTCTCCATGCGGGCCCGGCGGCACTTTGAAAACAACCTGGAACGCTCCATCATTATCGGCAGCGATTGTTGTCACCGCCATGCCATCATATTCAACGACTATCTCTCCACCGACTTCAAATCCCGTGCCGCTGATGGTGAGCTCACTACCAACACTGGCCGTAGCCTGGTCAATACTGACACCGGCAGTGATGGTAAATTCATATCTTACTGTATTCCCCTTTTCATCCTTAACCCTGATATCGTAAGTACCCGGAGACGCCGATGGCACATTGAAAGAGGCAATCCCGAAGGTGCCGGATTCATCTGTCTTGGCAAAGGCAACCTCATCGGACCGGAAGAAAACGGAAATATCGCTTTTGGAGGCAAAACCGGTACCGCCGACCTTCAGGATACTCCCCACTGCTCCCGTGTCCGGATTCAGGGTAATCCTGGGCATTACCGTGAACTTGACCTCGAAAGCATTGCCTTCAGCGTTCTTAGCCGTAATCTTATGCTCGCCGGCGGCGCTGTTCGGAATATTAAAGCTGTAACTGAATTCACCAGTTGATGATGCGGTCAGGGTACCGATAATTTTGGTGTCGTAATATACGGTCACCACTTTGTCCGCGTAAAAACCCTCGCCGTCCACGACCAGTTTGCTGCCTACCGGGCCTGACTTCCTGCTCAGGCTGATTTCAGGTTCCAGAACAGTAAAAGTGCTCCTTACCAGTGTTGAACCCAAGTCAGTCCTCACCCTGATGGCATGTTCTCCGGGCTCCGCATCTCCGGGGATATTGAAGTCAAATTGGAAAGCGCCTGTCTGTGGGACAACAATCGGGCTGGCACTTATCTCCTCACCGGAGAAATAGATATATATTTCATCCCCCTTAAAGGAATCCCAGTTTTCTCCGGAAATGGTAACCGTAGTCCCCACCGCCCCGGAGTCTGGTGATAGATTAATTTCCGGCCCTGCCATAACCGGTGTGCCCGACAACCCCAGCAGCCATACTGAAAGGAGCATAAAGACTGCCAAGATACGAGAGATTCTATCATGCTTCATCGGCGAATCAAGCCCCCTTTACCGATAGAATGCCCTTCTTTCTCCTTTATTTTATCAGCCTTTTTCTGGCACCAGGCCTGGGAACATAGGTTCCGGCAAAATTGTCCAGAATATCTCCACTGATAAGCCAGGTATTGTGAATCTTTATCGCTGGCAAATCCCCTTGCCGGCATAGCCTCTTAACCGTCTCGGGATGAATTCTGAGGCGCTGCCCAACCTCTATTACGTTATAATAATTATCTAATGGTGCCATAATATTCTTAATATTATATTAATATTACTTTGTCAAAACAATTATAACAGTAAAAAAAATTATTTGTCAACCCCTACCATCAGGCTATCTTCTCATCGAGATACTCCTGCAGGATAAGTGCCGCCGCCACGGCGTCGTCCCGGTCTTTGCGGCCCTTCTTGGTCATTTTCATCAGTCTCTGTGCCTCTACAGTGGTAAGGCGTTCATCCCTGTATTCGATTGGTACCTTGGTATGCGCGCTTAATTCCTGAGCAAAACCCTGCACCTTCTCCGCCTGCGAACCGATACTTCCTTTCAGGGAAAGCGGCAGGCCAACAACAACCGCCCCCACCTGGTTCTGGTCGATGATAGCGAGAATAGCGTTGATATCTGACGGCTCGTCAGTGCGGCTGATAATGGTGAGCGGGCTGGCCAGTATGCCCCGGGGGTCGCTCATTGCCACCCCAATCCACCGGTCCCCGATATCTAAACCCAGGCTGCGCGTCTCTGCCACCCCCGTATCAATGAGCTACTCTAAATTAAATTCTTTACCAGCCGGAGGGCTTCATCCAGTTTTTCTTTGTATTTGCCCCCGGCCTGGGCCAGATTCGGCTTGCCTCCACCACCACCGCCGGCCACCTTGGCCACTTCTCTGACTATCCTGCCGGCGTCATAGCCCCGGGAAACCAGGTCTGGAGTGACGGCCGCCAGAAATACCGGCCTCCCCTCCGAGATGGTACCTAAAACCAGAATGACGCTCTTCAGCTTATCCCGGATGAAGTCGGCCATTTCCCGCAGTATCTCTATTCGCGAAGAAGGCACCCGGGCGACGAGTATCTTTACTCCGTTTATCTCTTCAATCTGGCCGAGCAACGACTCCACCCTCATTCTGGCCAGTTCTTTTTCCAGAGCCTCTCTATTTCTACGCTCGGTATCACTATCGGTGGCAACCTCAATTACCTTCGACTCTACCTCACTCGGTAGAATATGAAGGTAATGGGCAATATTCTCCAGGCTGGCGAAACGCCTGTTTACAAACTCCTCCGCCCCCCTGCCCGTCACCGCCTCAATGCGGCGCAGCCCGGCGCCGATGCTGCTC
>JBARQF010000058.1:0-11732 GCA_049643605.1 Dehalococcoidales bacterium | reverse complement strand
AGCCGCCGTTGAGCAGTCCAAACAGGCACTATCACTGGCCCGGCAGTCTCTGGAACAGGCGGAGAAAGACCTGAGAGAGGCAGTCATCACTGCTCCCTTCGATGGCATAGTGGCCAGTGTCACCGCGAAAGAAGGCGATATGATACCGTCGCCAGCGATGGCTCCCAGACAGATAATAAACCTGATTGACCCCACCAGCATGGAACTGGTAGTGGAGGTGGATGAAATAGATATCCCTGACGTGGAAGTGGGTCAGAAGGTGATTATAACCTTTGACGCGCTGTCCGACGTGGAGTTAGACGGTGTGGTCGCTACCATCTACCCATTACCGCTCGAGGTCGGCGGCGTTATCGTCTACAACGTTAAGATTGAGCTCGATGTCCCGGAAAAATCGGGCGTCAGGGTCGGCATGAGCGCCGAGGCCGACATCGTTCTGACCAGTCGTACTGATGTCCTGCTGGTGCCGGACCGCGCCATAAATAAGGACGAAGATGGTAATCCGGTGGTCTACGTGGTCGTTGACGATGACCTGGTAGCAAAACCGGTTGAAATAGGCATCAGTGATGATTTCAATACTGAAATCATCAGCGGCCTGGAGGTTGGAGAAACAGTCCTTGCCTCCAGAAAACGCTGATAGCCGGATGGACGGGTCTATGCCGGACACATTATTTAAAAATTGATAAGACAGGAGCACCAGATGATTGAGCTTGATCATATCGCCAAAATCTATCGCATGGGCAAGGTCGAGGTCCCGGCTCTCCGGGGAATAGACCTGACCATCAAACAGGGGGAGATGGTGGCCATCATCGGTGCCTCCGGTTCCGGCAAGTCGACACTGATGAACATCATCGGCTTCCTGGACCAGCCTACCGCCGGTAAATATATGCTGGAAGGCACGGATGTCAGCCGGCTCAACGATAACAGGCTTGCCGAACTGAGAAACAAGAAAATCGGCTTCGTCTTCCAGACGTTCAACCTTTTACCGCGCGCCTCAGCCCTCTCCAATGTGGAGCTGCCCCTCCTCTACGGCAACGGCGGGCAGCGGCACCAGAGAAGCCTGGAAGCGCTGGAACGGGTTGGACTTGGGGAACGGGCCAACCATAAACCCACCGAACTGTCCGGCGGAGAGCAACAGCGCGTGGCCATCGCCCGGGCACTGGTGAATAACCCGTCACTCATTCTGGCGGATGAGCCTACGGGAAACCTGGACAGCGCCGCCACCACGGAGATTATCCGCATTTTCTGCCAGCTTCACCAGGAAGGGATCACCGTGATTCTGGTCACGCATGAAATGGACGTGGCCACGCAGACCCAGCGCATAATACGTCTGCTGGATGGCAAGATTACCAGTGATGAAAAAGTTACACACAATGATAAAACGATAACCAAACGGAAAGACATTGGTGATGTCGGTAACTGATATTAATTAAACCACAGGAGCTATAAGTGAAGTTAATAGATTCTATTGTCATTGCCATCAGGTCGCTATTCGCCAACAAGTTGCGGTCTTCGCTGACCATGCTCGGCATCATCATTGGTGTCGGCTCGGTTATCACGCTCATGTCAGTGGCCAGGGGCGCCGAGGCTACCATTGCCTCCGCCTATGAGGAATTGGGTACCGATATACTCTCGATAATGCCCGTAAATCCAGAGGTGGAAGGAGGTTTCTCCATGTCTCCGGCATATGCCGCACCCTCGCTGACCATGGATGACGCCCGCGCCTTGGAGAACGTCCAGGGTGTCGCCAATATTGCCCCGGTAAATGAGAATTTCATCACCGTAACGGCTGGCAGTGAAACCAAAGGGGGACTACTCCACGGAGCCACTCCTGTATATCTGGATGTTATGAAATATTCGGTAGCGTCCGGACAGTTTTTTACCGACCATCACGTGGCACAGCGGGCCAACGTGGTCGTGCTGGGCAGTCTGGTGGCCGAAGACCTGTTCGGCGACGATGATGCGGTCGGTGAACAGGTGAAATTGAAAAAACAGCGCTTTACGGTTATCGGGGTACTTGAACCCAAAGGCGGCGCCATGTTTGGCATCAGCTTTGATGATGTCGTGATTGTACCCATCACCACCTATCAGGCGCGCTTATTCCCCCAGCAGACCGCCACCGGCCAGGATGCCGTTGCCTCAATAAGCTTCCAGATAACCAACGAGGAAAACAGGGAGGCAGTCACCGAGGAAATTGAATCCATCCTGCGCCGGCGGCACAATATAAAGGGTGATGATAAAGACGATTTCTCCGTGGTCAGCCAGGAACAGGTAATGGAAATCGTCGGCCAGGTAACGGGGGTATTCTCCATCGTCCTGGGTGCCATTGCCAGCATCTCACTCCTGGTGGGCAGCATCGGCATCATGAACATCATGCTCGTCTCGGTCACGGAACGGACGCGGGAAATCGGCATACGCAAAGCGGTGGGAGCCAAACGACGTGATATCCTGATGCAGTTCCTCATCGAGGCAGCAACTATGGGTTTTGCCGGCGGCGGCATCGGTATCGCCGGTGGCTGGCTGCTAGCCTGGGCGATTTCACAGGTAGACATCGGCGGTTTCAAGCTGGCTTCAGCAGTTTCCATCGATATCATAATACTGGCCTTCTCGGTCTCGTTGTTCATCGGTCTTGCCTCCGGCCTGTACCCGGCAATGAGGGCCGCCCGACTCAACCCTATTGACGCACTGCATTATCAATGATAATAATGTATAATCAAGCAACCAGATTTTAGAACGGCAAGGATAAAGGTTTAACAAACCATGAGCTGGCTTGACATCGCAGTTATCGTGATAATCGGCATCGCCACGTTGATTGGCCTTAAAATTGGCGTCATCAAGGCCGTGTTAACGCTCGCTGGCGTAATTGTTGGCGTCCTTCTGGCCGGGCGCTTTTACGTCGCCCTGGCGGACCGGCTCACCTTCATCCCTCAGGAGACACTGGCGAAAGTGGTTGCCTTCGCCATAATTCTCATTGTGGTGGTGCTTATCGCCAGCATAATCGCCGGCGTTCTGAAGTGGCTGGCCTCAATCATACTGCTGGGCTGGGTGAACCGACTTGGCGGGGCACTTCTTGGCCTGATAACGGGCTCCATACTCTGCGGCGCTCTGCTGGCCATGTGGACCAAATTCCTGGGCATATCCGACCCAATTGCGGAATCGGCGCTGGCTACCTTTCTTCTAGACCGCTTCCCTATGGTGCTGGCGCTGCTGCCTGGAGAATTTGGCTCAGTGCGTTCTTTTTTTCAATAAGATAAAATTACCTGCCGCAGAAAACAGATATTTAGACATAGGGGCTACGATATGGAATTTACGGTACCGTAGCCCCTATCTGTTGCCTGAAATTAACGTATGAGACTTTACGTCAAGCTAACACTAGGCGCCTGACGGCGTTTCTCCCGGATGCAGCTTCTGCCACTTTTCCAGAAGCTGCTCGCGGCTTTCCTTATGAGCCGGATCAACCACACAGGCATCAACAGGGCAGACCTCAGCACATCGCGAGGAATCATAGGAGCCGACACATTCAGTGCATTTACCGGGGTCAATCACGTAGATGGTTTCTCCTTCACTGATTGCCTGGTTCGGGCACTCCGGTTCACATGCTCCACAGCTTATGCACTCCTCCGTAATCTGGAACGCCATACATTTACCTCCCTTTTTACCAAAATGTCATGTTTGAGTTGAAAGCGCTGGATAGCCAATTCATCAATTACATTGTACCGAGAACCTTCTTTCTTAGAGCTTCCGCCACATGCTCTGGCACGAGGTCTCTGATATTGCCATTCAGGCGAGCCACCTCTTTTAAGAGGCTGGAACTGAGAAACTGATATTCCTGGCTTGCCATCAAGCAGAGCAGGTCCAGGTCTGGTGCCAGCTTGCGGTTCATCAATGCCATCTCAAATTCTTTTTCAAAATCGGCATTCATCCTCAGGCCACGAATCATTACCCGAGCTTCTTCACCCTTGACAAAATCAACCGTCAACCCGCTGAATGATTTTACCTCTACGTTTGGTATATTGGCGACCGCTAGTCTGGCCAATTCCACTCGTTCCTCAGTGGTAAAGACCAGGTGCTTGTTTGATTTTTCGTACACGCCCATTACTATGCTGTCAAACACCCGGGCAGCCCGTTTCACAATATCCAGGTGGCCGTTGGTAATGGGGTCAAAGGTCCCCGGATAAACGGCTATGGTCATAATGTGCCTCCCTTGCGGAATACAGCGATACAGCTATCTCCGTGACGGTGCTCCTTAACGAGTCTCAGAACACCATAAGTGGGATTAAAAGAAAGGAGAGATGAGTGCGTCACCACGACTACCGAGCTATCACCGACCAGCTCGGATTCGGCTAATTGCGTTATCAGATTCCCGATTGATGAATCAGAATAAGGAGGGTCCATCAGAATGATATCGTACTCCCTGTCCAGAAAGGCAAGTGCCTTGGTGACACTGCAGCAATAAACATGCGCCTGATTTAATAAACCCGTTTTTTCCAGATTCTGTTTTATTATAGCACAACAATGCGGTTTCTTTTCAACAAAGTCAACCCATCCGGCACCGCGGCTTAATGCCTCTATGCCGAGTTGCCCGCTGCCGGAAAACAGGTCAAGCACTTGTGACCAATCGTCAGTTATATTCTCCAGAATAGAAAAAATCGCTCCCTTAACCAAATCTGTTGCGGGACGGGTGGCAGTTCCTCTGGGCGCCCTCAGCTGGTGCCCTTTCGCTTTACCGGTAATTACTCGCATTCCAAATACGGAACAATGATAAATTCAAGGCTCGTCGAGTCATCGATATCACATATTTAGGATAAATACTGTGGGTTTAATTGTCAATAAAACGCCAAGCACGGCCCTCCGGTTATGGGCCGGCAATTGTTCTATTCCCAGGGGTTTTGGTAATCAGAAGTCCTGCCCTGGCAATAGCGTGCGGTGCAATCCACAACAGCGACAGCGCTCATATCTGCGGGCCACTTTGTACAACCCCTTCTTATTGCAGTAGGGACAATAAGCAAACTTGAGGCCGTTGCGGTTTTTGCCTTTCCCATTATAGTAACCAACAACTTCGCTTGAAGCCACGCCAATTTGCTCCTGCGTATAATGTATCACACACCCATTCCCCGATTTAAAAACGGCTGGCCCTTTTCGCCGTCTTTTTCTCCGCCGGGAGTATCCACCTCCTGACCAGTATGGACGCTGTTCACTACCGCCGCTTCTCTCGTTCGGATATAGGAGTCATTAGCGGCGGTTGCATCGGTTTCATTGCCGGCGTTATCGCCTGGCGCCGGTGGCTGACCATGGGACGACGCAGGAAAGAAGGAACATCCAGTTCATCTTCGCTCTTAATGCCTTTGAGAAGCTGAGTCAGTTCATCCTCCTGAGGTGCTCCGGTCAGCCCGAGCTTGGCTACAAACCCGGTGGCGATAAGAGTAATCCGGACATCGTTATCCATTTCCGGGTCGTGGGCGACACCGAAAATGATATTGGCTTCCGGGTCCACTGCCTGCCGGATAACGTCAGCTGCCTCGTTCACCTCGAACAGGCTGAGGCTCGTACTGCCGACTATATTAAAGAGAACCGCCTTTGACCCGTTGATGGAGACATCCAGCAGCGGGCTGGCTAAAGCCTGTTTGGCAGCATCCACGGCACGGTTCTGACCTGAACCCCGACCAATTGACATCCACGCTGGTCCGGCGTCTTTCATGATCGATTTCACATCGGCGAAGTCCAGATTGATCAGCCCGGGAGTGGTAATAACCTCAGCAATAGCCTGAACGCCGTGTCTCAAAACATCGTCGGCCAGTTTGAAGGCACTATCCACGCCCGTCTTCTGGTCGCAGAGTGAGAGCAGCTTGTCGTTGGGAATAATTATCAGGGTATCAACTTTGCCCATCAGCCTGGTAATACCCTCATTGGCTACCTGGGTGCGGTGAACACCTTCAAAGCTGAATGGCTTGGTGACTACGGCGATGGTCAGGGCGCCACTCTGCTTGGCTATCTCCGCCACGGTGGGTGCCGCGCCGGTGCCGGTGCCGCCGCCCATACCGCTGGTTACAAAGACCATGTCAGCACCGCCTACCAGCTCCTGTAACTCCTCACGACTCTCTTCGGCTGCTTTCTGGCCCAGGTTATGGTCGCCGCCAACACCCAGCCCCCTCGTCAGTTTCTCGCCGAGTTGAATTCTTATGGGAGCTTCAGTAACCGCCAAGGCCTGGGCATCGGTATTCATGGCAATGAATTCCACACCCTGAATTTCTTCCCTGACCATGCGGGTAATCGCGTTGCTACCACCACCACCTAAGCCGACAACTTTGATTTTGGCTGGATTCGCCACAAAACTTGATTTTGCCATTTCCCCCTCCTTATTACATTAATCTGATAACGTTCTTACTCAAATCGTTAGCTAAAGAGGCTCTTCATTCGGAAAGCCAGGCGCTTGAGCGCCGAGCCAAAGTTCCAGCGCGTCCAATTCGAGCTGCGCTCATGACTGACTCCCCAGGCCAGCAGGCCAACGCTCGTTGCGTATGCCGGGTCGCAGAGGGCATCGGATATGCCTTCCATATTAGAGGGAGCGCCGACTCTGACCGGAAGCTGCAGGATATCACGCCCCAGCGTGGAGATACCTGCCAGATTGGAGCTACCACCGGTAAGTACCAGCCCTGCCGGGACAAGGGTCTCGTATTCTGAGTTGGGCAGCTCAAGCATGATAAGCTTCAGGATTTCTTCAACGCGGGCGCGGATGATGTCGCACAGGTCCTGATATGAAACGCCGTGCCCATCCTGAGATATCGCGGCGGTATCCTCGGTCTTACTTTCATAGACAGGCATCACGCTGCCGTATCGTTTCTTCATCTCCTCGGCAACGTCAAATGGCAGCCCAAGGCCAATGGACACGTCCCTGGTGAGCTGATAGCCGGCGACCGGTAGTATTGAGGTATGCCATATGCTCCCTTCTTTGAACACCGCAATATCAGTGGTGCCACCGCCGATATCAGCCAGGATTACCCCTACTTCCTTCTCATCCGGAGTCAATATTGCTTCACTGCTGGCGAGAGGCTCGAGAACAAGGTCCTCAATATCAATGCCGATACTGCGGATGCACTTAATCAGGTTCTGTATTGAAGTTACGGCGGCGGTGATAACATGGGTCTCCACATCAAGCCTGAAGCCATGCATGCCAATGGGGTTCTTTACGTGCGCCTGACCGTCAACAGCATATGACCGCGGAATAACATGGAGGAGTTTCCGGTCGCCGGGAACCTTGACGCTCTGTGCCGAGGAGAGAACGCGCCTCAGGTCGTCCGTGCGCACCACGCGGTCATTCCGCGTTATCGCCACCACGCCGCGGTTATTCAGCGAGGTAATATGGCGGCCGGTCACGCCAACATAGGCTGACTCCACTTTGTAGTTGCTTGACTGTTCCGCTTTCCTTACCGATTCTTTGATTGACTCCCTGGCTTCATTGATGTTGACCACCAGGCCTTTATGCAGACCAACCGATTTTGCAATGCCAACACCAACAATGCGCGGCGCGCCACCTTCATTCAGGTCAGCAACAACCGTGCATACCTTGGTGGTACCAACATCAATCGCCGCTACGGTTCGATTTTTCATCTAGACCTCCTTTTCAACAGGTTTGGATTATTAAAGTTCCTTTATACTTTACATTGCCAGAGCCTCCTTGGCCGCTGTCCTTTTTTAATCGAGTGTGTCAGGATATGGAAAAGACCAACCTAACTTTGTCCCTGAGATCAGCTCTTTTACCTGCCCCTACTTTGGTTTCCGCTATGATACTGTATACTTCGCCCGGACCGTCTTTATCGGCCTGGTCGATTAAGTGCTCGGCTATTTTCAGCTTCAGGTCGGCAAGAGTGGTGCCTGCTCCCGCTCCCTTTTTATCCGGTTGCACCTGTTCCATTATTTACTTCCCCTTCTAGATGCTTGCACCGTCTGGTGCTATTTCAACCCTGGCCCGCTCAGGCCATGGCAAATACCATCTGCAGTTTGCGTAACAGCGCTGGCTTTCTCCAGGCCCTGGCTTCTGTCTCTGCCAAGAGAATTTCCATCTCATCTGCGGCCAAGCAATCATCCTGCGCTATCAGACGCGTGGCAGCTCGCAGCTTGGCGCTGCGACTGCGTGGATTGGCCTGTATCTCACCCTCGGAGGGTATAACCACATGCCTGCGAATGAGTTTCAAGCGAGGTTTATGCCCGCAGATGCATACCGGCGTGCCGGAAGGGCAGATACACCCCCTGGCTTCCTGTTGCATGAAGCGCTTCACGATGCGGTCTTCCAGGGAATGGTAGCTTATCACCACCAGCCTGCCTTCGAAACCGAGGAGCTCAATTGCCTGTTTCAGGGCTCTCTCCAGGTTTTCCAGTTCCAGATTTACCGCAATCCGAATGGCCTGAAATGTCTTCGTAGCAGGGTGTATTTTACCTGTTCGCCGGCCGACCGCTTTCTCCACGATGCGGGCTAAATGAAGAGTGGAGATGATAGGACGTTCGTGCGCGATATGCCGTGCTATCTGACGACTGTGGCCTTCCTCGCCATAGGCTCGGATAATGCGCGCCAGCTCTGCTTCAGGTGAGGTATTAACAATATCGGCGGCGGTCACCTCTTGCTCGGGATTGAAACGCATATCGAGGTGGGCGTCATGACGAAAACTGAAGCCGTGTCCGCTCCCGTTTAGCTGCATCGAGGAAAGGCCAAGGTCAAGCAAGATGCCATGTACCGGAAAGAAATCATATTTAATGCAGGTTGCCTGCAGGTTGACGAAGTTGTCATTGACGAGGAGGACGGAGTTCCTATATTCCTCAAGTTTTTTCCGGGCTGCCTTTATCGCTGTGGGGTCGGCATCCATGCCGAGCAACTGTCCTCCCGGGGAACTGCGTTCCAGAATTGCCCGGGCATGTCCGCCACTGCCCACCGTGCAATCAACGTAGCGGCCACCGGGCTGGACCGCCAGCGCTTCCATGGTCTCTTCGAGCAGAACCGGTACGTGATTTGAATTCTGCTTACTTGGACTCATCTCGTCGCTCCAGGCTTTCTATAATCTGCCAGGCTTGTTCCTGGCTGATTGCTTTCTCTTCTTCCCAGAGAGTCTGATCCCATATCTCCAGGTAGGTGTTGGCTCCGGTAACGACGACGTCTTCCTGAATTTCAGCGTGCTCGCGCAGTGGTACTGGCAGAGCCACCCTACCCTGTCCGTCAATGTCAACATTGAAAGCAGTAGCGAAGATGGCCCGATTCAGCCTTCTCATTTTACTGGGAGTCAGCGGCCCACTGGTAAGGGAAGTAGCCAGCTTGCGCCATTCCGGCAGCGAATACACGTTGATGCACTTTTCTGCTGCCGGAGACAGGACCACGCCGTCCTTCAGTTCCCTGCGGAACCGGGGCGGTATAGCTACCCGGCCCTTTTCATCTATCTTGTAGTTGAACTCACCGTAAAACATACAAAACCCTCAGCCAGCAAATTACCCCATTTTCCACCACTACTCCCCACTTCTTACCACTATATAACACTCTTTATAACACGAGCCTGACACGTTTGTCAAGGCTTTTAGGCTAAATTTGGTGAATTTTCCATAATATTTTCCCCATTTTGCTATCCGCTTCATATGTGGTAAAATGAAATTTGTTCTGGGGCACAACCATGCTTACTATCGGCATACTCACCATCAGTGATAAAGGGGCGCGCGGCCAGCGCTATGATGAAAGCGGCCAGACCATCAGGGATATCTTCTCCGATTTGGGCGGCGATATCGTTAGCTATGAGATTGTCCCCGACGAAATGGACGTCATCTGCCAGAAGCTGGCGGAGTGGGCAGATAATAAAGAGACGGATGTCATCATCACCACCGGCGGTACCGGGCTTGGCGAGCGTGATGTGACGCCGGAAGCTACCATTGCCGTTGTGGACCGGGTTGTCCCCGGTCTCGCGGAAGCAATGAGGGCCGGTTCGCTGAGCAAAACACCGATGGCGATGTTAAGCCGGGCAACGGCAGGAGTCAGAGGCAAATGCCTGATAATAAACCTGCCCGGCAGTCCCAGGGCAGTCAGGGAATGCCTTGAGGTGGTGCTGCCGGCCATACCGCATGCCGTCGATATTATTAAAGGGGTGGTCACCGAGCATTCCTAGAAGGTGGCAGGGATTTTCGATGCGTATTGATGTGCTAACCATATTTCCGCAGATGTTTGACGTGCCGTTCAGCTTCGGCATCTTCAAGCGGGCCATTGACCAGAACTTGGTCAGTATCAACGTGCATAACATCCGTGATTACACCCATGATAAGCACCACACCGTTGACGATTCCCCGTATGGCGGTGGTCCGGGTATGGTGTTCAAGCCGGAGCCCATCTTCGAATCGGTGGCAGCAGTAAAAGCCCAGGTCACGGCAGAACCTGGAGTCGCGGAACCACCGGTCATCCTGCTCACACCGCAGGGGCGCCTCTTCAACCAGCACATCGCGATGGAGCTGTCCGGTTACCGCCATCTCATAATGCTCTGCGGCCACTATGAAGGCATTGACGAGCGGGTGGTGGAAAACCTCGTCACCGATGAAATCAGCATCGGTGATTACGTGCTGACCGGCGGAGAACTGCCGGCTCTGGTGGTCATTGACGCTGTTATGCGCCTGCTTCCGGGAGTGCTCGGCTCAGAAGACTCGGCGCAGGAAGACTCACATGTGAACGGCCTGCTGGAATATCCCCAGTACACCCGTCCGTCCGTTTTCCGGGACTGGCCGGTTCCAGAAGCGCTGCTTTCCGGGAACCATGCCCAGATTGCCCGCTGGCGTCGACAGCAGGTCATCCGGCGCACCATGGAGCGTCGCCCGGACCTCATCGATACGAGCAAGCTCGGTCAGGAAGAAAAACAATTGGTAGAGCAATTCAACGCTTTATATAAAGCCAAATCCAGTTCGAACAAGGAGCCTGAGAAATGAATATTGATTCGCTAATCAATGTCAAACGCAATCCCAAAATTCCCGAACTCGCCCCCGGGGATACGGTACGCGTTTACATCAAAGTTGTTGAAGGTGGTAAGGAACGACTCCAGCCATTCCAGGGGGTAGTCATCAAAATGCATGGGGGCGGTGCTGGCGCTACCTTTACCGTCAGACGCATCGCCTATGGTGTTGGTGTGGAGCGCACGTTCCCGCTGTTCTCCCCGAGAGTGGAGCGAGTGGAAATAATCCGCCACGGAAAGGTACGCCGGGCCAAACTTTATTACCTGCGCGGACGCAGCGGTAAGGCAGCCCGCATCAAAGAGAGGCGAGTGGACCCGGAGAAAGAGCTGGCCCGAATGGAAAAACTGGCCGCTGAGGCTGGAGAAGAGACAGCAACCGGGGCAGCCGAAACCACGGAAGAGGAACTGCTCGCTGAACAGGAAGCGGTGCTGACAGAAGAAGTTACGGAGGCACCACCGAAAGGCAAGCTGGTTGAAGAGCCAGAAGCAGAAAAGGCCCCTCCTGAACCGGAAGAGACACCGCCGGAAACGGCGGAAGCGGTGGCTGAGGTAGCAGAACAAGCGGAAGCTGAGCCATCTGGAGAGAAAAAAACCCCTGACGAAGCGGAGGAGGCGGCGCCAGAGGTAACCCAGCCTCAGAACGAGCTCGCTTCTGAAGAGCCAGAAACAGCCGCCGTGGAAGAAGAACCGGAAGAGAAAACCGGAGAGTAACCTTTCCGGCATCGCTTAACATCACCAATATCATCCGCACCACAGGGAAACGAAAGCTGC
>JBARQF010000057.1:0-3192 GCA_049643605.1 Dehalococcoidales bacterium | reverse complement strand
TTAATTTAATACGCGAAGTGTCGATAGTAAATCACCCATTCTTATGATTCCGTATGCTCTAATGGGTGATTCGTCAACTCACCCGCGCCAATCTTTGATACTGGTTCGGTTAAACGGGCTAATCAGTTGGCTTGACCATGCGGGGGTGGATGGCCAGCAATCCACCATCGATGACCAGCACCTGACCGGTTATGTAGTCGGATTCCGCGGAAGCGAGGAACAGAACGAGATTGGCGATATCCTGCGTTTCGGCGGCTCTTCTTAAAGGTATCCTGTCCATGCCTTCCAAAAAATCGGGACGGTCTTTGCCTGCTTGCTTAACCATTTCGGTCAGGGTGAAGCCCGGGCTAATTGCGTTTACCATTATGTTATATTTCCCGAACTCCACGGCTAGAGCCTTGGTGAACTGAGCCACGCCGCCTTTACTGGCACCGTATGCCGACAGTCCCGGCGCACCAATGTGAGCGGCAAGTGAGGCGAGGTTGATTATCTTCCCCCGCTTCTGCGGTATCATGTGTTCAATAACCGCCTTGCTGCACAGGAACTGCGATTTAATATTGACGTTCATGTGGCTGTCCCAATCGGCTTCGGTCATCTCCAGTAAACGTATCATTTTGGCAATACCAGCGTTGTTGACCAGTATATCTATCTTTTTGTAATCAGCCAGTGTCCTGGCAACGAGCATGCTTACCTCTTCGGCCTTGGATACGTCGGCGGCTACAGACAGCGCTTGACCTCCCTGTGCTTTAATCTCCCCGGCTACCCTGTCGGCTCTTTCCGGAACAACATCATTTACCACTACCGCAGCGCCTTCCCTCGACAGGGTGGTAGCGATAGCCTGGCCAATCCCCTGGCCGGCACCGGTGACAATGGCTACCTGTCCTTTTAGCCTCATTTTCCATCTCCTTTTGTACTTCACATAATGTATTCTTAATTATAGACCTGTTCAGGCAAATGTCTAATGATTATACGATAAAAAAGGCGCTGACTGTATAAGTAATGGCCAATCATTCTTCATTGACGACGATGCGGCTGCCGTCAAAGAGCGGCACAATGCGGTATTTATCTATCTGGCTGGCATATTCCAGGTCAGCGGCAAAGCCGATATCTTTGAGGTAACGACCATGTTCGCTGGCAGCGAAAACGGCAAGCGGTTTTTCACGGTTCGTCCTGGAATATTCGGCAGCCGATACAGCGGCGTCGCTGAACTCAGGAAATATGCCGGATTCAGTAAATTCGGATTGCAAGCGCTGTGCCATCAATCCGGCGCAGTAAAAGTCCTCCAGCGATGGCTGGCCATGACGCCCCGCACAGATGAGGAGGACTTTCTTCAGTGCCCTGTTCGCCGCGGCTCTCGCAACGGCTGCGGACACGGCGGATAAGTTGACCAGCGCCGCGAGGTACACGGGCCTGGCGCTGCTTCGAAAAGCCCGGCGCAGGGCGGGCGTGCCGTTGGTGGTTGAGAAGTAAATCACCCTGCCGGACATTTTGCTTGAGTCAAGATATTCGATAGGGGAGTTCCCCAGGTGGAATCCGGGAATGCGCAGACCTCTTCTTTCACCACCGAGCAGGAAAGGGATGTTATCTCCTGATTTCGCGCGGCGTCGGGCCTCGGCGGCCGTAGTGCAGGGGCGAACCTCGCTGGCACCGTGCGCCAGTGCCGTAACTATGGTGGTGGTGGCGCGGAGGACGTCAATAACCACGCACAGTGCGTCTTCAAAACGAACTGGCAGCAACCGTGGCGTTGAGATAATATCTATTTTCATGCTCTGGATTAACAATTGCGGTGAATTGGGCTGAACCGGTAAAAGTATAGCATATAGCTGGCCTGAGGCATAAATAGCTTCGAATTATGGCTGTGCCGGCGTTCTCAGGGGAAATGGTAGCCGGGATATAGAGAGGCGGACACAGCCCAAGGCCGGCCCGCCTTCTTTAATTTATCTTATTATTTACTTAGTTAGTCACCAATCATCAGTCCGGGTAGCCAGGTGATTAATTCTGGGAAAACGGCCAATAAAATAATAACCCCCAGGACTATGAGGACGTAGGGTATAACGCCTCGTATTATGTCCATCACCGTTACGCCCAGGGAAGGGTCGGCGGCGCCGCGGCAGATGTAAATGCCCATGGCGAATGGCGGCGTCATGAAGGAGGTCTGGAGGTTGACGCAGACCATGATGGCTGCCCAGATTGGGTCGAAGCCCAGCGCTGCGAAGATGGGGGTGATGATGGGCACCATGATGAAGAGAATGCCAATCCAGTCAATGAAGAAGCCCAGCAGGAAGACGACGAACATGATGACGCCGAAGGCGCCCCATCTGCCACCGGGCATGCCCATAACCCATCCGGTCACCACCTCGTTGCAGCCAAAGCCAAGGAAGACGCCGACGAAGGCGAAGGACATGCCGCCGACGAGGAAGATGAACCCGGAGAGCCTCAGCATCGTTGTCAACACCTCTGTCAGAACCTTGAGGTTGAAACGGCGGTAGCTCATGGTCAGTATGATGGACATGAAGGCACCGGTAGCGGCGGCCTCGGTGGGTGTGGCAATGCCCAGGAAGATGACTCCCAGAACGGAGAAGATGAGGATGGCCGGCGGCACCAGTGAGACAAGCAGCATTCCCGTCTTCTTCATGAAGGGAACGTTCCTATCTTCAAGAGGCACCGGCGGTGCTATGTCCTTCTGCGCGAAGGCGCGTATAACAATATAGATGGTGTAACAGGCAGCAATCATGAAGCCGGGGATAAAAGCGCCGAAGAACATCTTGCCCACCGATATCTCCGCCATCGGCCCGTAAACCACTATCATGACGCTGGGGGGTATAAGGATGCCCAGAATACCTCCGGCGGTAACAGCACCGGCGGCGAAGCTCTTAGAGTAGCCCCGCTTTATCATAGAGGGCAGGGCAACCAGCGTGAGCAGCGTTACCGAGGCGGTGATGACGCCAACGGTAGCCGCCATAATCGTACCCACGATGATAGTAACCACCGCCAGCCCGCCGCGGAACCCTCCCAGCCAGAGGTAGAGAGTGGCATAGAGCCGTTCAATTATTCCCGAACGTTCCAGCATCGCCCCCATGAAGACGAAGAGGGGCACCGCCAGCAGGACGCGGTTGACCATCAGCCGGTAAATGCGCAGGTAAAAAACGCTGCCTACCTGCTCCTGCCAGAGAAAGATGCCGAAGATAATAC
>JBARQF010000056.1:0-2013 GCA_049643605.1 Dehalococcoidales bacterium | reverse complement strand
AGGTATCACGTCGGCGGGACTGCGGTCGATTATCGGAGATTATGATGCCCTGATTGTGCGCAGCCAGACGAAGGTCACCGCTGATATTATCGAGGCTGCGGGAAAACTGCAGATTATCGGTCGGGCGGGAGTCGGGGTGGATAATATTGATTTGGATGCGGCCACCCGCCGCGGCATCATTGTGGTCAACTCTCCGGAAGGAAATATTGTCTCCACGGCGGAACACACCATTGCCATGCTGCTGGCCCTGGCACGCCGCATTCCTCAGGCACACGGGCTTCTTCATGCCGGAGTGTGGAGTTGCGATTTCAAAGGAGCGGAAATACGTAACAAAGTACTGGGCATCATCGGTCTGGGACGGGTGGGCACCGAGGTAGCCGATATGGCCAAAGGCCTTCGCATGGAGGTTATCGCCTACGACCCCATGATCACGGAAAGCCGGGCGGAGAGGCTGGGGGTACGTCTGGTTGAGATGGAAACGCTGTTGAAAACGTCCGATTTTATCACCGTGCATGTGCCTTTGAATACCAGTACCCGGGGGCTGATTAGCTACGATGAGTTGAAACTGGTCAAACCGACGGCGATGCTTATCAACTGCGCCCGGGGCGGCGTCATGGATGAGAAAGCCCTCTATGATGCGCTCGACCAGGGAAAATTAGCCGGTGCTGCGATAGATGTCTTCAGCAAGGAACCGGCGCAGGACAATATACTGCTCCAGAGTGACAAAGTAATCACTACGCCTCACTTGGCGGCTTCAACATCCGAGGCAGAGGCGAGCGCCAGCATTGATATCGCCGAGCAGGTGGTTGATGTCCTGCAGGGCCGTCCTCCCAAGTCTCCGGTCAACGCGCCCACAATTCCAGCGGAAGCGATGTCGGTGCTCGGGCCGTATATCCAGGTCGGGACGACCATTGGCATGATTGTCGTGCAGTTGCTGGAGGGACACCCGAACTCGCTTAGCATTCGTTATCAGGGTGATATTGCCAGGGAAGACACCAGTCCTATAAAGGTGGCGGTGCTTGCCGGTCTGCTGAACGGGCTTACGGAAGAGCGGGTGAATATGGTCAATGCCGATATCATTGCCGAAAGCCGCGGATTAAACGTTACCGAGCAAAAAGAGGCTACCTGTGAAAATTACGCCAATATGCTGACGGTGGAGGTTAACACCAAAGCGGGGAAGACGCTTGTTGCCGGGTCGTCACTGCGGGGCCGAACGCACCTGACACAGATGGGCAACTACTGGCTGGAAATAGAGCCGACCGGCAGCTATATGATGTTCACCGAACATAAAGACCGCCCCGGAATGATAGGAGTGGTGGGTACCATTATCGGTAATGCGGGTATCAATATCAGCCAGATGCAGGTTAGCCGGGAAGTACACCGTGGCGGCGGCGCGATGATGGTGCTCTGCCTGGATGACCCGATAAGTAAGGAGTGCTACCAGCAGGTAAGCGCCATACCGGATATGTACAAAGTGCTCATCGTAAAGCTGAACAAGTAGCCGGTAAATGCACGATAGCTGCTTGTAAACTTTCGACGGTTTATATTAAACTTGATAAGCTGGTTTCACATTATGAAATATTCAAGCAGGAGGCAGATGGAATGAAACAGTCAACGGTCAATAGCGCGCAGTCTGAACTGGACAAACTTATTGCCACCGCCAAGGAATACGTATGGCCGGCTTTCGGCAGGGACGCTACTTTTTTTGACCTCCCCCTGTCTCTTATCAAGGCCGGAGAAGGAAATTACGTAATTGATAGCTTCGGCAACCGCCTGCTGGAGACAAACTCATGTGGTGCGGCGGATTCCCTCGGCTTCAATCACCCGGTGCTCATGGAGGCGATGAGGCAGCAGATGGAGAAGATAGTCGTCACCACTCCCAATCGGTTCGCCCCCACGGAGCCGGTGGTCTGGCTTTCGGAGAAACTGGCCCAGATATCGCCGGGCAGTTTGAAATATACCATTTACAGCAGCAACGGCAGTGATGCCAACGAGACCGCGCTCAAAGTTGCC
>JBARQF010000055.1:0-3256 GCA_049643605.1 Dehalococcoidales bacterium | reverse complement strand
AGCCTACATCGATGAAAAAATAGGAGAACTTCCTCCCAATGTTTCTCTTGTTCCCGTTGATTTTAATAGTCAAGATATCGGTGAGGAGTTGCAGAAAGCAGGATATACTTTATCTTCACAAACTCTTTTTATATGGGAAGGGGTAACACAGTATATTTCTAAAGAAGCGGTTGATAACACCCTGAAATATGTTGCCCGGGCTACCACTGGCAGTAGAATTGTTTTTACCTACATTCTAGAGAGCTTTATCAATGGCAGCTATATCCCCGATGGTTTAAATAGCCTGTATAAACTGACTCTTAATAAGAAGAAACCCCTCTGGTTTTGCGGTTTTGAGCCTGCCGAGATACGTGATTATTTGTCACAATATTCCCTGCATCTAATTGAAGATGTTGGTCATGAAGAGTATCTTGAACGCTATATTAAACCCAAAGGCCGTGATTTAACAGTGTTTGAAATTGAGCGTACAGTTCTGGCAGAAGTGAAATAAAACGCTATTTATTATCAAAAGATAAAATACTGCCATCAAAATCTGTCACCAAGACATAATCATCCTACATTGTTGTCTGGAAACAGGAACGTTTTTCTGTTGCTTCATCAGCTTGTTAAGAAGAAAGAAGCTGCCCTTTGGAAGTACTTCTTTCGTTGACTTGCGAACCTATAAGTTTTACAATTTTAACCCAGACCGTATCGAATAGCGTTGTTGTCAGACGATTTTTCTGTTCCTGTAAAGCTTGATTCAAGCTGACACTATAATCTTTCAGAAATACGGCAGCCCTTCAGAGGAGAGGATAGCCATGAAAAAGATAGTGCTAATTATATTAACCTGTTTATTAGCCAGTAGCGTACTGGCATTTTTAGCTAATTATTTTATCTATACGCCCATGCTTGAAAGCTACGCTGTAAAACTAAGCAGCCAGCACGATGAGATGTCTCGACTGGTACAATTTAATTGTGACCTCGAGCAGACGTTGGCTACCCAGGAATTTTTAATATCCTCGCAACAAACCCGGATTTCCACGCTTGAAGCAGAAAAGAGTGATTTGCAGATTGAGCTGGAAAAGGCTGAAGCTACCATAAGCTCCTTAGAGGCTGAATTATCGGATAGTAAAAATGAATGATATATTGAAAATCCCTGTAACTCAGAATTAGCCGGAGACCATCGTGGCTACCCGCTACTGAACATGTCAGAATAAAAAAATAAAGCAATCCTACCTATATGCTCTTGACAATTATGCTCTTTGATATTATTTTATATAGTAACTTATTCAGAATATAGAAAGCTGTTCAATCAACAAACATAACTTCACCTAACGTCAAAAATTGAAATTTAAGCGTTACTGAGCTTCAGAAGCTAAAGTGGCGCTTTACAACGCTTGCTTTTAGTGTATAATGGGTCGAGCAGAGATATGCAAAAAGGGGGTGGTTAAGTTCAGTTATAGCCATTACTTCGGTTAATGCTGTATTTTGATCAGTATAGGAGGTATAACTTAGTGAGAAAATCGATAGTATTAGGGTTAATAGCATTACTAGTAATTGTCAGCCTCATTGCTGCAGCTTGCGCCGCACCGGCTCCTGCGCCAGCACCGGCTCCGGCTCCGGCTCCAGCTCCAGCACCGGCACCGGCTCCCGCACCATCACCAGCACCGTCTCCCGCTCCGGCACCAGCACAGCCTGCTAAAGTCTGGAATCTGGTTGCCCAGTGTCACGCCGGCGGTGGCTCCACCTTCTGCAAGGGAGTAGCCGAGTTTCAGGCGAATCTTGAGGTTGCCAGCGGCGGCCGGTTCTCGATGCCCCCGCACTCAGGCGGCGAGATAGTCCCGTCCATGGTGGAGCTTGACGGAGTCAGCGAGGGCGTACTCGACTTCGCCACCACCTGCACCATGTACTGGATGGACCGTTTCGGTCCCGCCTGCAACCTGTTCACCTACCAGATTGCCGGCCTCACCCCCACCGAGCAGTTCTTCTGGATGCAGGAAGAGGGCCTGGACCTGCTGGAAGAGATGACCGCGGACTACAATGTGGTCTGGGGTCCCGGGTTCCAGACCGTGCCTGAGGCATTCCTCGGCTCCAAGGAACCAATCACCGGGCCAGCTGACATCAAGGGCCTGAAAATCAGGACTGCCGGCGATGACGGCAAGATTTTCACCGATATGGGCGCTTCCGTGGTCACGCTCAGCACCGAGGAAACCTATGAGTCCCTGATGCGCGGCGTGCTCGACGCCTACCAGCTCAGCTCTCCCGGCTACGACTACTCGATAGCGATGTATGAAGTCGTCGACCATCTGTATGTCGGGTCATCCCGCCAGCCCCAGGAGTGGCAGCCCCAGATGTGGAACCGCGATACCTGGAACGAATTTCCTGACGACCTGAAGAAGATATGCTACGAGATGGGCGCAGCGGCAGGCATAAACTACTACCGCTTCATGGTCATGACAGACCTTGCGTCTGTACCGCTGTGGGAGTCGCAGGGCGTCCCGCTAGAGTTCATCCCGCAGTCAGTTTCTGATGAAGTGGTCAGAAGGGCGGATATTCTCTATTCCGAGCGCGCGGCTGCGGACCCCTTCTTCGACAAGACCTACAAATCAATTCAGAACTTCAAGACAGTAGTCCGTGGCACCTGGGAGCGCATGTAGTTGCCAAAAGTCCCCTGCTTCGGTTTCCCGAAGCAGGGGACTGCAACATTAACGAGAATGGAATGCGATGAAAAAAATTCTCAATATTATTGATATTACTAGCGAGAAGGCAGGAAATATTGCCCGCTGGTTCGGGCTTCTGCTGATACTGGTCGTGGTGTATGACGTTGTTGCCCGCTACGTATTCAACGCTCCGACGATATGGGGCTACGAGGTTGGCATCGCCCTCGGGATGTCCCTGTATTGTTTCGGCTACGCCTATACGGAGAAAATCCGCGGCCACGTCCGGGTGGACGTGTTCTATATCCACATATCACCGCGTAAGAGGGCCATCATTGATTCTGTCGGCGGCCTCGTGTTCTTTCTCCCCACCATATTACTGATCGTGCGCTCCGCCTGGATCAAGATGTGGTGGTCCTGGGGCGTGATGGAGAAAAGCGTGGAGGGCTACTGGTACCCGCCGTGGTACCCGCTCCGGACGCTGATTTTCCTCGGCTTCGCGCTGCTGCTCATACAGGGCCTGGCCAACCTCTACCGCGCCGTATACCATCTTGTAAAGGGGAAGGAATATGCCTGAATTAAATCCTGAGTTCGTTACTATTGCGATGCTCGCTGGCGTC
>JBARQF010000054.1:0-12858 GCA_049643605.1 Dehalococcoidales bacterium | reverse complement strand
GGATAGAATGGAGGCAAAATGACATTAGAAGAGCTGGAAAAGAGGGTTCAGGCCCTGGAGGATTTAGAGGAAATTAAAAAACTCAAAGTCCGATATGCCAAATACATCGATGATAGCTTCAATGTTGAAAAACTGGGAGAGCTATTCACGGAAGACGCCGCCTGGGGCGGAGAAGCGTGGGGGATGATTCAGGGAAGAGAAGCAATTATGAAATACTTTGCCGGAATGCCAAAACACATGGTATTTTCGTGTCATCGTATCGTTGCGCCTGATATCACCGTTGAAGGCAATAAAGCACACGGGACTTGGTACGGGATGAACACGGGAATCCTGAGCAATGGCAAAGGTTTCATATCAAGTTGTATGTATATCGATGAATATGAAAAAATAGACGGCCGATGGTTTATGAGCAACGTCAAGTTACACCATTTTTACCGTTCGCCTTACGAAGGAGGTTGGGCCAAAGAGAAGAACATGTCGCTTAAGGTCGATGATCAGGCATAGAAGATATCGTTAGAAGAACCGGGAAAGGCGGGTTACTTACAGGATGGAAAAGAAAGAACCTTACGCTACTCAGGAAGAATACGATAAAAGCGTTGTTCGCTATCGCAATACTCCAGTAATGCAGCTTGCTGAGGGTGCTAAAAACTACATCGTATCTTCAGAGAGGATGACGGTCAGTTTTGTTACCCTGCAACCAAATATCTATATTACTCCTCACCGCCATGAGCCGGAACAGATGGTGATAGTTAATGACGGCGCGTGCGATTTCATAGTTGATGGGAAACTGTATCATCTTGAGGAAGGCGATGTGCTCATCATACCTTCCAATGTTGAACACGGGAACTACAGTTCTGAGAGGGGTTTGCGCATGATGGAGGTTTTTTCTCCGCCCCGGCAGGACATGATTGCTAAACTGGAAGAGCTGAAGAAGGGTTTAAAAAAGTAGTTTTTAATGAAGAGATTTAATTAAGTTTAAGGAGACGTTTTTGGATATTGAACAGGTAGCAGAGCATTTGAGTAGCGGGCGGGTAATTGACCTCAGCCTGAAGATGAACCCGGGGAGTACCGAAGGCCCATCAGCTAAACCCAGCCGGCGTTACGAGATTCAGAAATTTGAATACGAACCGTGGAAGATATGGTCCGGCCCGGGAGAAACCATGCACTACGTTGAGATGGAAAGCCACGTGTCCACCCATGTGGAAGCCCCTTCTCACTACATCCCGGCGCGGCACGGCAGAAGCGCTCCGGACTTGAGCGAGTTGCCTTTGTCTACTTTCTTTGGTAGCGCTGTCCTGATTGACTGCACGGGGCTGGAGCCTCAAACCCCCATCGGCGCCGAAATTTTACGGGAATTCCCCATTCAGGAAGGCGATATTGTTCTGGTGGGGAAAGGCCAGCACATCGGAACTGACGGTGATGATAGAAGTTTCATGACAAAGGAAGGGGTGGAATATCTTCTCTCAAAGAAGGTGAAACTCGTTGCCTTTGACGACACGATTATTCCGGAAAACACTCAGGTCATGAGGGACCTGAGCACCATGTTCACCCATGAAACGATGCTATCCAATAACATCCCGATTATCGAGCGACTTGCCAATCTGGAAGAATTGACCAAAACCAGATTCCTGTTCTTCGCCATCCCTCCGAAAATGGGTGGTATCGACTCTTTCCCCATAAGAGCAATGGCAATCGAATGACAAAAAGAAGGGGAAGCAATATCGCTCCCCCTTTCGTAAAAGTTGAATTGGAACCAGTTAATTTCAGGTGAGCTTCTGCGGCTGCAACGGCACCGCGCGATATTCTGTCCGCTCCGCATTAGATTCAGGCGGCGACTATCGAACCGCTGATGCTTCCCCTGACGCTTACGGTGACTTTAATAAAGACTTGTCCAGTTCTGTTAGACTGTACTCTCTCTTTCTCTCCTTACGATTCTGAAGGTCAGTAGGGTAGGCAGGTATTGTCCGTCCGCGGAAGCCACATTGCAGGCATACCTCTGAATCCTCGAAAGCCCTGTCGACAATTATGTCTCCCCTGCATCGGGGACAGGCTCCCAGCCTTATGAATGACCGGTTCATGGTGTCACCTCCTCACTGGTATTATTTACTCGATTTGCGCAGGTAACTGTCAGGCTTTTTTACCTCCGTTGTTTGCCGTATCCTTGCTTCCAAAAGCCCTTTCTATATCCTCCGTCTTGAGCAGGACTTTATAACCACGATTAACCTGGTATTGCTTGAGAAGTCCTGCCTTTACCCAGTTGCGTATCGTGTTGGGATGGACGCGCACTAGCTCTGCCGCTTGCTTGATGGTTATGTAGGCCAACTCTACCCCGTTGTTACAAAATATCACAAAATATTAAATATTAATACATAATATAATAAAATATGATGGATTGTCAAGTATTGTGAAATTTTATGAGGATTGACAGGCCATTATTTAAACATTACGATTGTCTTAATGACACGTTCGCAGCTACTCTTAATTCCAGTCTTTTCAATCCTGGTTCTTGCCCTGGTTGTAACCGGATGCATGAAAGCAGCCGCGCCGGTATCCCCTGCGGTTCCAGCCGATAAGCCGGAGCTCGGTATACCAGCCAAATTTACTCTCGATGGCACCACTGAAGTTTTCCAAAACGAAAAAGTCAATATTGAAAGTGATATAGCAGATACCCTCTTTGAGAACTGCGAGGTCTGGATTACCAGAGGTGATGTCACCGTAGCCAGAACCGAGTTCCGAAATAGCCAGGTATTTGTTGCGGAAAGACAGAACATCTCCTTGAACAAAGTGATATTCAGGGATTTGAATCAGTATGAAAAGCCAGCGCTCAATATTTACAGTTCAAAGGGCGTTTCTGTCCGGAATTGCCAGTTCTTAAATAGCTATATTGGCCTCGGGATACACTCCAGCCATGCTGAGGTGGTTGGGAGCAGATTCGAGAAGAATAACGGGCATAATGCTTTGGTGATTGGAGAGGGTTCATCGGTTGCAGTGAGAGAGAATTATTTCTACGCGAGTTTTCCTCATGCCATCCTGATTATGAATAGAGAGGGTTATCGTGAAGCGTGGGTCGAGATAAGTAATAACCTTATCGAGCAAACGGGGGAAGATGCCATAGATTTTGAAGACTATAGGGGCGCTTCTCCCAGCGTGGTTAGTAACAACGTTATTACAGATACCGGCTGGTCGGCTATTATCGTGGAGTACAATAGCTGGGAGGCTGATATAGCCATAGAACGAAACTGGATAGAGAATACTGGCATAGCATGGGAGTTCCCGACTCATAGACTGCAGCCTGACTCATTCCAGCCTGGATGGGGGCACGGAATAATGGTCGAAGATTCAAGTTTGGTGTCAATAAGCGAAAATCAAATTGTGTCGGCGGCGGAAAACGGGATAGAGATAAAGAACAGTCGAGATATAACGATAGAGAGTAATAGGATAAGCTGTTCTCAGACTGGCATCGGGGTTCACAAGTATGAGGAACATTCATTGCATAGGAGTCATTCGCCTTTAAACCAGGAGAACGCTGGTGGTTCACAGGTATCAGCGGTAAATAATGTTATTGATAGAGCGTCTCAGGACTACGACGTGGACCAGATGTCTGAACTTGTGAAGCAGTAATAGTATGTTTCAATATAGAAAAAAGGAAGCCCTTCTGCTTCCCACTAGCTCAGTTGATAGCGGGTGTTGGATTCCATCACCGGGTAAATATTATAAAATTTACCTTGATTCCTGATGTGCTTGCTCGCATGGGTAAAGCTACTATTCTGCAGCCACTAACTTTATTTCAAACAACCAGGGCCATAGCTTTCCGGTTACCAGTAGCCGGTCATTCACGGTGTCGTAGGCGATGCCATTCAAAACATCGACAGGCTCGTTGCAATATTGCGACGACAAGAGCCCTGATAGGTCTATCCACCCGCTGACCTGACCACTCTGTGGATTAATTATCGCTATGTAGTCCGTTTGCCATATATTGGCATAGATTTGGTCGTTAATATATTCCAGTTCATTGAGCTTGTCTATAGGGGTATCATCGTTAAAGACCTCGATGTGACCGATAGTGCTGAAGGTTTCGGGGTCCAGAAAATGCAGGGTCGAAGTGCCGTCGCTCATTATCAAGCGTTCTCCGTCATGCGTAAGCCCCCATCCCTCCGTGGCGTAGGTAAAATCGCGTAATAACTTGAAGCTGTTTTTGTCATAGACGAAACCCGTGTTGGATTTCCAGGTTAGCTGGATAATAATATCCTGAAAAACAGTAATGCCCTCGCCAAAATACTGTGCGGGGAGTTCATAGCTCTGCAGTACCCTGCCGGTTTCCAAATCTAATTTGCGTAACGATGATTTCCCGTATAACCCGGTTCCTTCATATATAACGTCATTTTCAAACACCAATCCCTGTGTAAAAGCACCATTATCATGGGGGTAAGTATTGACTATTTTATAAGAGTAGACCGGGACTGACTGCGGGTTTGCACTATGTGCTGGATACTTATCATTCTCATATCCGGGGATACTTGAGCAAGAGCTGATACCTGATACCGCCAGTAGTAAAAAGAATATAATGAAAGATTTACCGTGAAACATAGTTAAAAACATCGGTCTGTTATTCATTCCGTTCAGGTCACTATTATATTAGCATTTCTTAACAACAATTCGTCAGATTAGTATATGGAATAAAAAAAGGGAGCATTAACGCTTCGCTGAAAATCTTGGTAGACAAGCTGTGCAATCTGACGAATCGTATTTCAATGAATTATTAGATGCTATTTATGCCTGTGCTTAACATGAATTAATAAGACTTTCATTCATCGCTTGACTAGTCTAGTATAATCATAGAGGGAGGAGATATAACTATGCCGCTGGTAAATTCAAAGACAGGGAAAACCCATAAAATTTATTCTGTTGAAGAACTGGAAGAAGCTGCCAATCTTATGAGAGGTTACAGCTTGATCGCTCTGGGTGCTGCCGGGTCAGGGCATTCTGGGGGTACGTTATCACTCATGGATGTCGCCGCCGCACTTTATTTGCACGAGGCGAACCTGGACCCCAAAAACCCGTTCTGGCCTGACCGTGACCGCATCTTCTGGTCGGCCGGTCATAAGGCACCGATTCTATATGTAAGCCTGGGAATGGCAGGTTTCTTCGATATCGACGAGGTGGTTACGCTGCGTAAACTGCATTCGCCGTTCCAGGGCCACCCGCACTGGCTTAAACTTGAAGGTATAGAAGCATCCAGCGGCTCGCTCGGTCAGGGGCTATCGATTTCCGTCGGAGATGCGCTTGCCGCCCGATTGGATAAGAAAGATTACCGCGTGTATTGCCTTATGGGTGACGGGGAACAGCAGGAAGGTCAGATATGGGAAGCTGCCATGGAGGCCGGTCACTATAAGTTGGACAATCTGTGCGGTGTGGTTGATAAGAATCGACTCCAGATAGACGGCAGTGTCGATGATGTTATGAGCGTTGACCCTCTGGCGGATAAGTACCGCGCCTTTGGCTGGCATGTCATCGAAATCGATGGTCACGATATGGAAGCAATACTCGGCGCTTTCAAGGAGGCGAAAGAGACCAGAGGAAAGCCGTCTCTCATCATTGCCCATACTACCAAGGGCAGGGGAGTTGACTTCATGGAGGATGTATGCGGCTGGCACGGCAGAGCACCAAGCATCGAGCAGATGTGGGACGCCTTAAAACAGCTGGGCCTGGATAAAAAGCTGCCGGTGGAGAAGCTGCTTGAAAAAGCCGCCATTTACCAGGAAAAGGTAGTCCGGGAACTTGAAGCGAAGCAGCCGAAATTTTCGCAGAATTACTTCTGGAATACTATGGAGAAGATGAAGGCGGAGATGGTGCCCACCAGAATGGGATTTGGCGACGCCCTGGCCGAACATGGTGACGACCCCAGAATGGTTTGCCTGGGAGCTGATATCTCTGATTCCATAACCATCAGCCAGTTTTATAAAGAACACCCCCACCGTGCCGAACGCTGGCTTTCCATAGGTATCGCAGAGCAATCGGGGACATGCGTTGCCGCCGGACTGGCCAAGGAAGGGAAACTGCCCGTCTTTGGAACTTACGGTGTCTTCGCTTCGGGAAGAAACCTTGACCAGCTGCGAACCACCGTCTGCTATGGCAACTTCAATGTAATGATTGCCGGGGCTCATGGAGGTGTTTCCGTCGGGCAAGACGGAGCCACTCACCAGGCATTGGAAGAGCTTTTTCAGATGTGCGGTCTACCCAATATGCACGTTGAAGTTCCCTGTGATGCCGTAGAGACCAGGCGGGCTACCGAATATATGCTTTTTGACGTGGTGGGCCCCAAATACATAAGGTTCGCCCGTGAGGCAACCCCGGTAGTCACTGACGATAGCACTCCCTATAGATGGGGGGAGGCCAATGTCGTTCGTTTACGGGGAGAAAAAGACTCTTTTAAAGATGCTTTCGAGCATCGTCTTGCCTCGGACTATACCAGCGAAGGCGAGGATATAGCGATAGTCGCCTGTGGGCCTTCGGTGGTCGAAGCCATGAGAGCGGCCTGGATACTGAAACAGGAATATAACCTGGAGACCAGGGTGCTCAATATGCACACGGTAAAGCCTCTTGATGAAAAGGCCATTGCGCAGGCAGCCAGGGACTGCGGTGTGGTGGTCACCGCGGAAGAGCACCAAATCGGTGGTCTGGGCAATTTAGTTGCCGCTGCCATCGGGCGCTCCGCAGAGGTTTACGGCACGCCAGTTATTATGGGCATGATTGGAGTGCAGGACCGCTTCGGAGATTCAGGCTCGCCATGGGAACTGGTGAAGGAATTCGAGGTCTCTGCCGAACATATTGCTGCCAAAGCTAAAACATTACACGACCTGAAATCGTCAAGGGGTTGATAAAATCTTCATCGTCAGCCAGATTAATGGACGCTTCTGTACAAAGAGCAAATGGGTACTTCTTCCCTTCCCGCCATTCAATAAGGGCTGGCAGCGTTTTCATATTAACGCCGCCCCTCTTATTTTTTTAAATTCGTGACAGCTGCCATTCTGTTTCGAATGCCTAAGCTGCGAGGTAATCTACGATTCTGGCGGATATCCGTTTTTTCTGGCGCAGGCTTAGTGTAATCAAAGCCTTTAAGCGTCATACGCTCCAGCGGCGCGTCAAGAAGCCTTTCAAGAGCACGTATCTTCGGCGTATCAGCATTTGTTACAAACGTTAATGCATCACCATTTTTGTCGACCCGCCCGGTACGGCCGATTCGATGGATGTAGTCATCCGTACTTTCGGGTATATCATAATTGATGACGTGGGAAATACTCAAAACATCGATACCGCGGGCAGCAATGTCGGTCGCCACCAGAATCTTGATCGAACCGTTACGGAAGCCTGTAAGCGCGGCCTCTCTCTGGTTCTGGGACAGGTTCCCCTGCAGTGAAGTCACCCGATAGCCGGCTCTTACCAGTTGCTGTGCTACACGTTCGGCGCGGTGTTTGGTACGGGTGAACACAAGCACCGAATCTGTTTGCGTACCATTTAAAATTTCCTTCAATAGCGCCGTTTTAAGGTGTTGTTGTACCGGGTACAGAACGTGTGACACTGTTTTTGCCGGTAGCTGTCGGTCGACCTGCACAGTGACCGGGTCATGCAGGATTTCACGTGCCAGGCGCCGGATATTCTCGGGCATGGTGGCAGAAAAAAGCAGGGTCTGCCGCCGGTTCATGATACACGACAAAATATTACGAATATCGGGTAAAAACCCCATGTCGAACATCCGGTCAGCCTCGTCAATGACGAGGATTTCCAGGCCTGATAAACTTATAGTTCCTTTCCAGAGGTGGTCGAGCAGGCGACCCGGGCAGGCGACGACGATGTCAACGCCGCTACGGAGATTCCTGGTCTGCTGGTCCATACTCACTCCCCCGTAAATGGTAGCACTTCGCAGTCCGGTTCTGCTTGCCAGGCCATTGATAACCTCGCAGGTCTGCTCGGCCAGCTCGCGTGTGGGCGAGATTACCAGAGCCCGGATACATCCTCGCGGGCCTGAGCGCAGACCCTCCACAATAGGCAACACGAAAGCGGCTGTCTTGCCGGTTCCGGTCTGGGCTAAACCAATGATATCCCGCCCCTGCAAAATAGGTGGGATGGCCTGTACCTGGATTGGTGTGGGTATAGTATAACCGAGCGCACGTACACCGGCCATGATGCTCGGATGAAGATTAAAACTTTCGAAATTCATTTAACTCCTTGAAAAAATGCTGATTAAGAACCTGCATTACAGGTGTTTAATTAACTATATCTCTTCTTTCTCTTTTTTTATTAAGTCGGCTATTATTTCTGATATTGAGAGGAACCATTCCGCGCTTATCTGAGAGAGGCAGGGCTTCAACGACGTTAACAATCCGGTTCCTCAGTTTTTTCCCTTCGATATTGGCAATCGCGGTGGTGCCTTCAGATTTCGACGCCATTTCAACATATCCGTAGCCCCTCGGTTGACCGCTGCCGATATAATTGTCGTTCATGATGGTGACAGATATCACGTCTCCAAATTCTGTGAACTCTTTGCGCAGTTCGTCTTCGGTCGTTTCGAGCGATAGGTTGCCCACATAGATATTCATGGTACCCCCCTTTTATCAAATCGGCTACGATGCTCCGATTTGTGACGGGTGAGTCAGTAAAGGCATATGCCACTGCCAGTACTAATTCAAGTCGTCGGGTTGACTAATATCTTCGCTGCCTGCCACCACCCGAGCGGCCGCCTCTACCACCACCGTAACCACCACCGTAACCACCGCTGCTGCCATAGCCGCCACTCCTCTTGTTGCCGTAGGAACCACCGCCCCTATTGTCGGTGCGAGGACGCGACTCATTAACCACGATAGTACGGTCTTTCAATGTTTTACCGTTAAGCCCCGTGATAGCGGCTTCGGCCTCAGACTTTGATGCCATTTCCACGAAGGCGAAGCCCCTGGGCCGCCCACTGAACTTGTCGGCAGGAATAGCCATGGATTCCACTTTGCCATAAGCGCCGAATTCTGCTGTCAGTTCATCCTCGGTAACATCAAAAGGTAGATTTCCCACATAGATTTTCATAATCTGCCCCCTCTTATCCCGGATTTTGTTCCCTGTTCCGCTTAATAGCCCTGTCGCCGCCTCCGTTGTCCGTTCTTCCTGGCTTTGATGCGGGCTGCCTCGCTCTTCGGCATGAAATGGTGATTGGCTTTTACTTCGCGCAAGACCCCGCTCATTTGCACCATCTTTTGAAAGCGGCGCAACAACGATTCCTGCGATTCACCTTCATGTATTGATATTTCTAACGACAAAACTTACATTTGCCTGAGTCGCACCCAGGCCGGTTGCCCAATCTGGATGTGACTCAGGGCTTAACTTCACTTATCTACTAGTATCTACTAGGTCGGACTTTTCGATAGCAATCGCTGCAGTAAACTGGCTTATCACCACGAGGCTGAAACGGGACTTCGGTGCTTTTGCCACACTCGGCGCAGGTCGCGGGAAACATCTGGCGCGGGGCTCCGTAGCTGCTGCTGCTGCCGTCACGCTCTGACTTCCGTGCCCGGCGGCATTCCGGACATCGCTTCGGCTCGTTGGTGTAGCCTTTGGACTGGAAAAACTCCTGGTCTTCAGCGCTGAAAGTAAACGTGGTGCCACAATCGGAACACTGGATAGACTTATCCTGAAAACTCATTGGATGACCTCCTCTCTTAAAAATTTAGTTAGAGTTCGGGTCATCCAATACTTGAGATAACTCAGTATAAATGGCTTCTAAGAAGCTTGTAATAACCTAAACTGGAACTACTCTAGACTAATAATACACCAAAGCGGCCAATTTTGCAAGTAAACAAGTATCAAGTCGATAACTCTGGAGTGCATGGGCTAGGGTGCAGTAGTAAGATAGAAACCTTAAGAATAATTCTAAGCCCCGCTCATCTCCCTTCCTTATTCTTTATGGGCTTCCCCAATAACCTTGGTAGCGGGGGTTGGATTCGAAGGGGACGAGGGGCGGGGCTGATTTCAAACCTATTGACAGCCAATAGTTGAAGATTTAGCATAGCTGTAAGATCAAGCTTTTAGGAGAAACCATGTCGCTTATACCCGCTTTTGAGATAGGTATATGGAATGCGTGGATTTTCATGCTATGGCCATGGTTAGGTATGCTTGCATTCAGGCTTGTTGGAAGAGAGGTATTCCAAAGAGCGTCAGGGCTAACTTCTGAGATGAAGACTAGCCGTGCATACAAAATAATCAGCTATGTATCTATGATAACAGAGCTTATGGCTGTCGCATATTCTATTCTATTGCCATTCAAATTAGGCACGATTTGGTTCTATGCAGGTCTTACCGTTTTCTTACTAGGTCTATTTGTACTAACAGTTGCTTTGGTTAACTTTGCTGCGACACCAACGAATGAGCCAATTACCAGAGGAATGTACCGTTATTCCAGACATCCATTATATTTAGCATCGTTACTCATATATCTTAGCGTTGGCATGGCTTCAGTTTCATGGGTTTTCCTGTTGATTTTTATTGTGCAGTTAGTCTCGATAAGCATTGCGGCAGTTGGAGAGGAACGCTACTGTCTTGCGAAATACGGTGACACCTACCGTGAATATATAAATAGAACGCCCAGATGTATAGGATCACCCAAGTCTAAAGCGAAGCGATAAGTACCTATAAATAGAAAGGCACAGAATCCATATCTGTGCCTTATCACTTCATTGGTAGCGGGGGTTGGATTCGAACCAACGACCTTCGGGTTATGAGCCCGACGAGCTGCCACTGCTCCACCCCGCGTCATTTGACATTCCCAGTATAAGCTCTGTTAGAATTAAGTGTCAAGAAAACCCGCTGGGCGGTGACTTATCAGTATGCGGTTTTTTTTCTTGCTCGACTTAAAATTTAGGTATTTTGAGCATTGACCAAATAGAGGAAATGGTTTACACTTATGGCATGAAATACTTCGGCAACACTGTGGCTGAAGCTAATGGCATTCAATTATCACGCGCGATTTCTGAGGAAAGTAATCGGCTGGCACGGCGTGCCAGCGGTGAATAGCACCCGGTAGGTCATTCCGCCCACCATTGATTTCTTAATTTCTGAACAGATAGGTACGGGCGATGACATCTATTTCAAGCTGATTTGAAATATAACTGATAACCTAGCTCAAAGGTGAGACAGGGAGGGGAAAATGACAACCAACAACAGCATACTTAAGTCACGGTTGAAGGCGGAGCGGAAGCGTTTGATGGAAGAACTGGAACAGCTTGAGGCGAGCGCCAGTTCCACTGATGAGCGACGGGAAGGCAGTCCGTTTGGCAAGCGCGAGGAGGAGGCAACGGAGGCGCTTGAGCTGGAGAAACGGCTGGTCCTGGAGAGAAGGGTGAAAGAACAAGCAGCTGGCGTGGAGCACGCTTTACATAAATTTGAAGAAGGCACCTACGGCTTTTGCGATAGCTGTGGTCAGCCCATAGACCCGGAGAGGTTGGAGGCAATTCCCGAGGCAAGTTTGTGCATTAAATGTAAGGCTCAGCAGGCAAAGAATGCGAAAGGAAAAGCGCACACTGGCTAGGTGGCGTTACCTGGTATTTTTTTTTGTCGCGCTATTCGTCATAGTTGCTGACCAGCTCAGCAAGGCATGGATAAGGTCAAGTTTGCCTGAGGGGCACACAATGCTCAGGCTGGGCTTTTTTCGCATCACACACGTCCACAATACCGGTGCCGCCTTTGGCCTTTTCCCGGACCAATCTTTAGTGCTCACCATTTTTGCCCTGATTGCCAGCGCTGTAATTCTGTTTTTCGTCGTTTATGGCTATCGTTACTACCCGTGGCTGGGGAGCACTGCCATAACGCTGGTTCTTGGGATGGTGCTGGGTGGCACGGTGGGCAATCTGGTCGACCGCTTCCGCTTCGGCTACGTCACCGATTTCATTGATTTTGGTTACTGGCCGGTATTCAATATCGCGGACTCCGCCGTTACCATTGGCGTCATTCTTTTCGTCCTGCTTTTGCTGCGACATGCTCAAACCGAAGAACGATAGTCCAGCCAAGAAGTATCACCTGATGGCCGGTATCACCGGTGTCAGGCTGGACAGGTTTATCGCCGAGAATTGCCCTGACCTCACCCGCACCCACGCTCAAAAGCTAATCACCGGGGGCTATATAACTGTAAACGGAAAAGAAGCCAAACCGAGCCTGAGGCTTGATTCCGGCGATAAGGTGGATATTATCGTTCCCCCCACACCGCCCAGCCCATTGGCTCCTGAGCCCATTCCCCTGAATGTTGTCTATGAAGATGAAGACCTGCTGGTGGTGGATAAACCGCCGGGACTGACCGTTCACCCGGCGCCGGGGCATCTCGACCATACCCTGGTCAATGCGCTGCTCTCCCGTGTTCCCCATCTGGCCCAGATGGGTGATTCCCTTCGACCGGGCATCGTGCACCGGCTGGACAAGGACACTTCGGGACTGATGATTGTGGCCAAAAATCAGTCGGCGCAGATGAACCTGATAGAACAATTCCGGACACGTGCCATTACCAAGGCATACCTGGCGCTGGTGGAGGGACATCTCACTCCAGAGGAGGGCATTATCGACGCGGACATCGGGCGTGATTCGAGTAACCGCAAGCGCATGGCGGTGGTAAAAGAGGGCCGGCCGGCGCGCACGCAGTACCGGGTCGTTAAATATATAAATGATTATACGCTTCTGGAAATCATGCCGGAGACGGGGCGCACCCACCAGATACGCGTGCACCTGGCGGCCATCGGCTACCCGGTCGTCGGCGACCAGGTTTACGGGGTGAAGTCACCGCATCTCTCCCGGCAGTTCCTGCACGCCTGCCGCCTCGGCTTCAGGCTGCCA
>JBARQF010000053.1:0-9131 GCA_049643605.1 Dehalococcoidales bacterium | reverse complement strand
AGGGTATCCAGAAAAGGGGCAAAGCCGAGGTTGGCGATAAGACCATGCTTGATTGCCTGGTCCCGGCAGTAGAAGCTTTTAAAAAGGAACTGGCTGGAGGTGCGGCCCCTGAGGTTGCTCTTAAAGCCTCCTTAACGGCGGCGGAAGAGGGTATGAAAGCCACCGTTCCGATGATGTCCAAACATGGTCGGGCCAGCTGGCACCGGGAGAAGACCATCGGGGTGCAGGATGCCGGGGCTACGGCAATGTATTACCTAATCGAGCCCTTTGTCAGGCACTTAATCTCCCGTATTGAGACCGGCGCTTAAAACAGGGATACCATTGCCAGTTCTTCTATAAATCTCATTGACACCTCCATACCAGAATGGTAATCTGTGTTCTATAAACATGGGGACGAGGAAGGCAAAACCGACTGCAGACAAAAGCCTCCGCATCTCAACCACCGACGACATTGAAGTCTCCACTTATCTGGAAATTGCCAAAGAGATAGGCGGGGAACAGCCGTCGGTGACTGAGGAAGCGGTTTCCGGAGCCGAACGTGAAGCAATCATCGTTGTTGACTTTGGCTCCCAGTACAGCATGTTGATTGCTCGCCGCGTGCGTGAGTGCCAGGTCTACTGCGAGCTGGTGCCCCACGATGCCCCCTGGGAAAAGATAGCCCCGCTCAACCCCCGGGGGTTTATTCTTTCCGGAGGACCGAGGAGCGTTTACGATTCCGATGCACCACTGGCGCCATCTTATATCTATGAAAGCCATCTGCCGGTGCTTGGTATCTGCTATGGTATGGGCGTTATCGCCAGGCAACTGGGTGGCAAGGTGACACCCGGAACAAAACGCGAGTACGGCCACGCCGTCCTTCACCTGAGCAGTCTCGATTCACCACTGTTCGCTGATTTACCCGAATCCACACCGGTCTGGATGAGTCACGACGACAGAATCGAAGAGATGCCACCCGGTTTCACCGCCATCGCCTATACGGAAAACTCGCCGGTTGCCGTTATGAGCAATAACGACGGCATCTTCGGCCTCCAGTTCCACCCCGAGGTTGTCCACACACCGGAAGGTAAAACGATATTGCACAATTTTGTGTCCCGAATATGTGGCTGCAAGGGTAACTGGACAATGGGCAGTTTTATCAATGACAGCATCGCCCGTATAAAGGAAAGAGTGGGCGACGGGAAGGTCATTTGCGCGCTATCTGGAGGAGTTGATTCGGCAATAGTCGCCACTCTCATCCATCGCGCGATTGGAGACCAGCTGACCTGCATCTTTGTCAATAATGCGTTACTGCGCCGTGAGGAAGCGGAAAGAACGCTCAAGGTTTTCCAGCAGAATCTGGGGATGAATATCCAGTATGTTGACGCCAGCAAACGGTTCCTTGCCCGCCTGAAAGGCGTCATCGACCCGGAAATGAAACGCAAGATCATAGGAAAGGAGTTCATCCGCGTCTTTGAGAAAGAGGCGAAAAAAGTGGGCAAGGTTGATTTCCTTGCCCAGGGGACCCTTTACCCCGATGTTATCGAGAGCATTTCCTCGGTGAGTAACGTCTCCGCCAAAATAAAGACCCATCACAACGTCGGCGGCCTGCCGGCCAAGATGACCCTGAAACTCCTTGAGCCACTGCGCTACCTCTTCAAAGATGAGGTGCGCCTGGTCGGGCTGGAGCTTGGTCTTCCCGAAGAGATGGTCTGGCGGCAGCCTTTCCCCGGCCCCGGGCTGGCTATCCGCATCATCGGGGAAGTAACCAGAGAAAAACTGGAGATTTTGCGCAGCGCCGACTTTATCGTCATGAACGAGATTAAAAAAGCAAAGCTTTACCACCAGCTCTGGCAGAGTTTCGCCATCCTCCCTGACATACACAGCGTGGGCGTGATGGGCGACTACCGGACGTACGGCCACGTGATTGCCATCCGCGCCGTGACCAGTGAAGACGCCATGACAGCGGACTGGGCGCGCATGCCTTACGATGTATTGGCGCGGATATCCAATCGCCTTGTCAACGAGGTGCCAGAAGTGAACCGTGTCGTCCTGGATATAACCTCCAAGCCGCCATCAACCATAGAGTGGGAATAGGCCTCACTTAAAGGAGGTCCACAATACATAAGACACCGATTATAGTAATTCTGCTTATAATTTTTTTGTGTGCTCTTGGAGCATGCACCCCCGAGCCCGCATCGACACCAATCCCTGCACCTGTACCAGCCCCTGCATCAGCCCCTGCACCAGCGCCGGCTCCGACGCCTGCACCAACGCTAACACCAGCCCCCGCTCCTGCCCTCGTACCAGCACCGGCGCCAACAGAGCTTAAAGAAAAACCTGAACCTGCAACGGAACCGGCAGAACTGAAATATGACGACGATAGAAGCGACGGAAGCTGCTCTTCAGGCCAATATGGATTCTTGGTTCATTTCTCACCGCCAGAGACGCCGTTTACAATCAACGCGGTAAAAATATACACAACCCTGGAGGGAACAGGGTATGAGGACCAGAATCCTAAAATTGAAATCTGGGATAAAGACTTCGCTTTATTGCATTCTTGGCAGGAGCCTGCTACCGGATTTAATAAAGACCCGGGCTGGGTAACGGTGGACATACCAGATATTACGGTAGACGATGATTTCTATGTTGTTTTTTATACATATTCCAAAAGAGAAGGCGGTGTCTACATACATTTCGATTCAAGCGTAGCAAATAAACATTCCGAAACCGCAGACCCTGGTGGCACAATTGCCGATTGGGTCTGGCAACAGCCAAAAGACAAGACCAACTGGATGATAAGAGCGGTGGAAGCCGCCGCTGAGGAAGGTGCAATTGTTTCTTCTCCGCCTGCTAAAACAATCGAGATTAGCGCCGAATTGAAAGAAACTGTGAATTCACTGGACGACCCGCAAAAGCTATCACGCTGGCTCCTTGATAACATCCAGTACGAGTCGCATTATGAGATATGGAAAGAAACAGGGGTTAACTACATCGCTACTCCAGAGGAAATCTTTAACGATAAAGCTGGATGCTGCGCAGAATTCACCGTATTCGCCTGCTATGTCCTCCAGCACCATGGCTACGAGGCAAAAACACTCAGGATTGCCGTGGAATCAGACCCCAGCAAAAACCACGGGGTATGTGTGTATCAGTCATCCGATTCACTTTATATTATGAATGTCGGCAGAATTGAAGGCCCTTTCCAAACCTATGAGGATATTGCTTTTGACCATCATCAAGATTGGTCTCAGTATGATTTACATCATTCTTGGGAAAATTACCAGCAGCTTAAAAAACCAGACGAGGTTGTCTATCGGGATTGAGAATAATTATTCTTCTGAGGGGTGAGCTAAATTAAAATACTGGTCGTCGGCAGCGGGGCACGGGAGCACACGCTAGTCTGGAAGCTCGCCCAGAGCCCGAAAATAACTGAGCTTTTCGCTGCGCCGGGCAATGCCGGCACGGCACAGCAGGCCCATAACCTGCCCGTAAGCCCCACCGACATCGAGGCGCTGCTCAAAGCAGCCAGAGAGAACAGGATTGACCTGACCGTGGTCGGCCCGGAGGCACCGCTGGCAGCGGGCATTGCGGATGTTTTCAATGAAGCCGGCATGCCCATCTTCGGCCCGAGTCGGAATGCCGCCCAGATTGAAGCCAGCAAGGTATTCTCCAAACAATTGCTGCAAAAGTACCAAATCCCCTGCGCCCGCAGCGCCAGTTTCTCCGACTATGCGCAGGCAAAAGAATACGTTAAACGACAGACGCCGCCGGTGGTCATCAAAGCCGATGGCCTGGCGGCGGGCAAAGGAGTGGTCATCGCCGAATCAACCGGGCAGGCCCTCGATGCCCTGGCCAGTTTCATGACATCGAAAACACTGGGCGATGCCGGAGAGCAGATAGTGGTGGAAGAGCACCTTTCCGGCAGAGAGATGAGCGCATTCGCCTTCACCGATGGCACCACCGTTGTCCCTATGGTACCCGCCTGCGACTATAAACGCATCTTTGACGCCGACCGCGGGCCAAACACCGGCGGCATGGGCAGCTACAGCCCACCTTGCTTTCTCAGTGCACAGCTCGAAAAGTCGGTCAGGGAAACGGTCATGGAACCGACGGTAAAAGCCCTGCACCAAGAAAACCGACCCTACAAAGGCGTGCTCTATGGTGGCCTGATGATTACCAATAATGGCGTAAAAGTGTTAGAATTTAATGCCCGGTTCGGTGACCCGGAAACGCAGGTGGTGCTGCCAAGGCTGAAAACCGACTTGGCAGACATTATCATGGCCGTCGTGGACAACAAACTTGACCAGGTGCAGGTACAATGGAATGAAGAAGCCTGCGTTGGCGTGGTGATGGCTTCCGCCGGATACCCGGGGAGTTACCAGACCGGCTTTCCGATTTCCGGGCTGGACGGGGTCGATAATGATGTAATGGTTTTCCATGCCGGCACCAGAGAAGGTGCAGCGAGAGGTGAGGTAGTGACCGCTGGCGGCAGAGTCCTGACCGTGACGGCCACTGGAAAGGACCTTACTGAAGCGAGAGAGAAAGTCTATAATAATATCGCACGGATACACTTTGAAGGATGCCAGTACCGCAGTGATATTGCGGAAATAAAGAATAAGGGAGCATAATATGCCGTTGGTTGGCGTGGTTATGGGTTCCAAGTCGGATACGGAAGCACTAAAGCCCGCTCTGGAGATACTGGAACAGCTTGGCATTGACCACGAGGTTAACGTCATTTCGGCACACCGCACGCCGGAGAAAGCCCGTCAGTATGGAATGGCTGCCCGCGAGCGCGGCATCGAAGTAATTATAGCCGCTGCTGGAGGGGCAGCTCATTTACCCGGCGTTCTGGCCAGCTGGTCTACCCTGCCGGTTATCGGGGTGCCGCTCGTCTCCGGTGAACTGAAAGGTGTTGATGCCCTCTACTCGATTGTCCAGATGCCAGCGGGAATACCGGTTGCCTGCGTGGCCGTTGGCACCGCTGGAGCCAAGAATGCCGCCTATCTGGCGGCCGAAATCCTGGGCATCAAGTATGAGAGCATCAGCGAGGCTTACGCCAAATATCGACGCGAACTTCAAGGAGAGAGCAGATGATTGAACGCTATTCCCGCCCCCGGATGAAGCGGGTATGGTCGGATGAAAACAAGTTCAACAAGTGGCTGGAAGTTGAGATTGCCGCCTGCGACGCCTGGGCGGAGATAGGCGTAGTGCCCCGCGAGGCTATCCCGAAAATCAAGCTGGCCAAGTGCAACCTGAAGCGCATGGAAGAGATACTCAAGGAAACCCACCACGATATGACCGCATTCCTCGGTTCGGTGGCAGAGAGCCTGGGTGAGGAATCGCGTTTTATCCACCTCGGGCTTACTTCGTCAGACGTTATGGACACAGCGCTCAGCCTGCAGATGGTGGAAGCCTCCGAACTGCTTACCGAAGACGTTAAAGAACTGATTACAGTGCTGGCACAGAAAGCCATGGAGCACAAATATACCCCGATGATAGGGCGCACCCACGGCGTTCATGCCGAGCCAATTACCTTCGGCCTCAAGCTGGCGATATGGGTTGAAGAGATGAGGCGCAACCAGCAGCGCCTAGGCGAGGCTAAAAAGGCAATCGCCATGGGGAAAATATCCGGGGCCGTCGGAACGTACGCCACCGTACCGCCGGAGGTGGAACAGCGAGCCTGCCGGAAACTGGGGCTCCTCCCGGCACCGGTATCCAATCAGATATTGCAGCGCGACCGCCATGCCCAATTCGTTACCGCACTGGCAGTCATCGCCAGCTCACTGGAGAAGTTCGCCGTCGAGATTAGAGGGCTGCAGAAAACAGAAGTTGGTGAAGTGGGCGAACCCTTCAGCACCGGCCAGACGGGGTCCTCGGCCATGCCCCACAAGCGTAACCCCGAACTCTGCGAGCGAATCAGCGGTCTGGCACGACTGGTAAGGGGCTACGCCCTTACGGCAATGGAAAACATCGCCCTCTGGCACGAGCGTGATATCAGCCATTCCTCCACGGAACGTATTATACTGCCTGATTCCTGTTTACTCGTTGATTATTGCCTGTCCGTCTTCACCTCAATAATCAAGGGGCTGCAGGTCTTCCCGCAGCGTATGAAAAAGAATATGGGACTCACCAAAGGCCTCGTCTTTTCACAACGGGTGATGCTGGCGCTCATCGATAAAGGCCTCTCCCGGCAGAGGGCATATGAGCTGGTGCAGCGCAACGCAATGAAGTCCTGGAAAGGAAATAAAAATTTCCTCAACCTGTTAAAAGCAGACCCGGAGGTTGCTGAAATCCTGCCTCAGTCAGAGCTCGGGTCTCTGTTTGATTACCAGTACTATCTGAGGCACATCGACGAAATCTTTGAGCGCCTGGGTTTGACCAAAGCGCAGTGGAAAAGCGCCATATCAGAATCAACTCATCTGGAGCCCAGGGCACTGTGATAACTGCCCTGGGGATTAAGGTAATATGGTGGAGGAACAATCGACCGACGAGATTCGCAAAGTAGCGATGACGCTGGACAGCGGGATAGAGAATAAAAACCTGGACACGGTCATATCCTGCTTCGCTGACAACTGTGAAATTGAATTGCTGCGCCATAGCCTCTATGGAAAAGCCGGTGTCAAGAAATGGTTTGACTGGCTTTTCAAAAACATCCGGCAGATCAAGTTTCAACCCGTCGTAATCATGGCTGAGGGGAATATTCTATTCGAGGAATTTATCATCCGGGCACGGCTGTACAGCGGTCCGGAAGTAAAGTCAAAGCAGTCTGAAGTCCTCGTCTTCGAGAATGAAAAAATTAAATGTCTGCGCCTCTATTTTGACCGCCTGGACTTTGCTGATACGGTGACCAAAGACCCGGTAAGCAAGGCCGTGGTCAGCCGGGTCATCAAGAAATCTCTTGAGGGATTAACCGATTAAATATGAAGAATACAGGAGTTTAAGACGTGGGAATTGATTTATCAGTAATAAATGAAGCAGACTTGCCCCTACCGTTATTTATCAGAGGCAAGGTACGCGATAGCTATGACCTGGGAAATCACCTGCTCATCATCGCCACCGACCGCATCTCTGCCTTTGATTTTGTACTGCCGAGTGCCATTCCAAGTAAAGGCGCTGTCCTGAACCAGCTGTCTGTTTTCTGGTTCCGGCAGACCTCGGAAATTATACCCAATCATCTGGTAGAGGCGATTGAAGATGTACACAGCCTGGACACGTATCTACCCGCCGAAAATCGCTTCTCCTACCCTGCTTACCTGGTCGGCCGTTCCATGGTGGTGAAAAAAGTCAAGCGTATACCGGTGGAATGCGTCGTTCGTGGCTACCTTGCCGGCTCCGGCTGGACAGAATATCAGGAATGCGGCCAGGTTGCCGGTTTCAAGCTGCCCAGGGGACTCAAAGAGAGCCAGAAGCTACCGGAACCGTTGTTCACCCCGACGACCAAAGCAGACACCGGGCATGATTTACCCATCACTATGGATGAAATCGAAAAGCTGGTTGGCGAAAAAAGAACCCTCGAGCTAAAAGCGAAAAGCCTGACCGTTTATAACCACGCGCAGGAATATGCCGCCAAACGGGGCATAATCATCGCCGATACCAAGATGGAATTCGGGCTGGATGAAGACCGGCTCATTCTGATTGATGAGCTTTTAACCCCGGATTCGTCACGGATCTGGGAGTCCAACCTGTACCAAGTCGGGCAGGCACAGCCCAGCTATGATAAACAGCCGCTCCGCGATTGGCTGGTGGCGTCAGGATGGAACAAGGAACCGCCCGCCCCACCACTGCCATTGGATGTTGTTGAAGCAACGTCCCACAAGTACATTCAGGCATACGAGAGAATTACTGGTCGGGTACTGAAGTAAACACCTGGAACGTAAAGGAACCAGGCACTGGCTACAGTGCCTGCCCTTGCAGCGTTAGTTAATACCTCCGTAATCGTCTCTGGCTTCCCTGCCTAGTTCTACCTGCCGATACTGTGATAAACTAGGAACGGTAGAGCATAGCTCTCATGAGTGGTTAGTTGCGCCAGATTGACACCGCCAACCGATTACTGTTCTTATTTCAATGGGCCGCCACTCCAGTATAATTGCCGGGAGTTACCACGGGGAGGTTATGAGAGGTTCCCCTCTGAAAGTTGACGCCAAGGCCAGACTGCGCATTGAGGTTAAGGGCATAGTACAGGGTGTCGGTTTCCGGCCCTTTGTTTATCGTCTGGCCAGGAGCTGCCACCTCAATGGCTGGGTACGAAATACCTCGGGAAACGTGGCTATTGAAGTAGAGGGTCTTGCAGAAAACCTCAGCCAGTTTCTTAGCCTGTTGAAAGAAAAGGCGCCTCCCGCCGCCCGTGTCCAGGATGTCATCACCAGGAAACTGCCCGTTGAAGATGATGTTGACTTTGTCATAAGAAAAAGCCAGCCCGAGGCGGGAAAATACCAGCCGATCTCTCCTGACCTGGCCACCTGTCCGGAATGCCTGGAGGAGGTTTTCAACTCGGAGAACCGCCGCCACCTCTATCCATTTACCAACTGCACCAACTGCGGTCCCCGCTTCACCATAATCAGGGACATTCCCTACGACCGCCCGATGACCACCATGAGCGGTTTCACCATGTGCCCGGAGTGCCAGACGGAATATGATGACCCGCTCGACCGTCGCTTCCATGCCCAGCCCAACGCCTGCCCGAAATGCGGCCCCAGCCTGCAGCTGACGGATGGCGATGGCATTCCGGTACTCAGCGAGGACCCGCTCCGCAAAGTCGCCGAACTCCTCCACCAGGGTTACATCGTCGCGGTCAAGGGTCTGGGCGGCTTCCAGCTTGCCTGCGACGCCACGAACCAGGGAGCCGTGGCACGCCTCAGGGAGCGTAAAAAGCGCCCCGGCAAACCTTTCGCCCTCATGATGTCGTCTATCACGGAAATCGAAAAGCACTGCCAGGTATCATCTGAAGAGGCCAGGTTACTGCTCTCGCCGAATGCGCCCATCGTCCTGCTGAAGTGGAGCAAGGACACCTCAAACGTGACTTCACTGGTCGCCGAAAACAATAAATACCTCGGTGTAATGTTGCCCTACACACCCCTGCATCACGTTCTCCTGCACTACACGTCACGGCCGCTGGTTATGACCAGCGGTAACCTCAGCGAAGAGCCAATCTG
>JBARQF010000052.1:0-5790 GCA_049643605.1 Dehalococcoidales bacterium | reverse complement strand
CTATTTCTGCGGTGAGGTCACAGCCTCTTATTGACTTCCTCTGAGCGTCAACGACCTGCTTATCCGGCGTTATTTTCATCCTGCCCTGGCTGAATGCTTGAATGGTAGCGGTAATCAACGGCAGCTCTCTTATTACCCCGTGCTGGCGGATGAGCTGGAAAAGAGCGTTTTCCTCGCCTTGTTCCTGTTTCACCTGCGACACCGATTTGCCTTTTATCTCCGCCCAGTGACGGTCGAACGCCTGGCCACGAATCGGGAAGGTGCAGTAAGCCACCACCGGGCCCTTGTCCAGCTCCGGCGTGACCAGATGCATCATGGCCCCGGTAGATTCTGCATCAGCCCCAATCAGTTTCCAGATGACTTCCTGCCAGGTCCCGGCCGGGCCACCGGGCGCTGCCGGGTGGAGGTTTATCATATCATATTTCCGGCACATCTCCGGCCCGACGATAAGCATATACCCCGCCAGCACACACAGGTCAGGCTTAAAATCCTGCAGCCTTGCCATTACTTCACGGTCGTAGCCAAGTCGACACGAAGGTAACTCTTCGCCGGAACCAGCTGAACCACTCACTTTACCTTTGTATTTCTGGTAAGAAAACGTGACCAGTGGAATGCCATAATCCTCCACCATCTTGAGAAAGATATCGGTCTTTTCGGTCTCACCGTGCTCACGGCTGCAGAAGACAAAGGCGATTTCAGCAGAGATTTCACCCGACTCTATGCTATCGTGTACCACTTTGAGCAGTCCTCTTGACCCCTTGCCTCTCCCGGTGGAAAACCATCCCAGTTGATACATCTTTTTACCGCCAGGCACGATTTTTCAGCTTGTTCCAGGCACTGGCGAAGTGAGCCAATGGGTTGGTCCGGCGTCCGATGATTTTACCTTTGTTTAGTGCCTGGATAAAGTCGTTGCGACCTTCAAACTCCGGCATTTCCACGTAAGCATCGCCAATAGAGCTGGGTACATGGGCATCGCTGCCGGCGCTTTGCGCGATGTCGTATTTATGGGCAAAAGCCAGCACCTTCTCGGAACTGTGATTGAGCAAGCTCCTCGCATTGAAGACCTCGATGACTTCGATTTCCTGAGCAATCTCCTCAATAACCTTCGGGTTCAGAGCCGACGGCCGTAAAACATCGAAGGCATGAGGAATGCACACGATGCCGTCCTGCGCTCTGATTCTAGCGATCGCCTGCTCCACCGAGAGACCACTGGGAATATTCTCTTTAAGGAACATGCCCATTATCTCGCCATATGGAGTCAGGATTTCTTCGGCGACAATTATCTTGAAAGGAGCAATACGCTGCATTTCGAGTGCCCCTTCAACAGTGCCATGGTCAGCGACGGCTATACAGTTGATTCCCAGCTCCTGGCATCGTTCAACAATTATATCCAGAGGCGTACTGCAATCCATTGAATACTCGGTGTGGATATGAAGGTCTGCTTTAAGCAACGGACTCAATTGCTCCTTTCCAGGTATTCGCCGGTGCGGGTATCAACCTTGATGATATCACCCTGGTTGACGAAGAGCGGAACCTGAACGGTAAGCCCGGTTTCCAGGGTTGCCGGCTTGCTGCCGCCAGTAGCGGTATCTCCTTTGAAGCCAGGGTCGGTGCCGGTAACCTCAAGCTCGACAGCCACCGGCAGCTCGATATCAACTATCTCGCCCTTGTAGCTGGATACCTCCACAGTAAAACCCTCTTTCAAATAATTAAGGGTATCTCCCAGTCTTTTGCCATCGATTTCAATCTGCTCGAAGCTCTCCACGTCCATAAAGTGGTAAATATCACCGTCGCTATAGAGGTACTGCATCTGTCGCGAATCAAGGCGTGCCCGCACCAGTTTGTCATCGGATTGGAAACTGCGCTCGGTAGTATGGCCGGCATTCAGGTCACGCAGCTTAACACGTGCCAGTGCGGTCCGTTTCATTTTAACGTGCTTATAGTCCACCACCTGATAGAGCGCGCCGTCGAGTTCGATGATAATACCTTTTCTCAGTTCACCGCCGCTTATCATGTTACGTCTTCCTCGCTTTCGATAATACTCTCAGGTTTCCGTTTTCCAGAACAACCAGGTCCTCAATTCTGACACCGCCCCAGCCGGGGAGATAGACACCAGGCTCAACGGTAAATACCATGCCGGAAACCAGCTCCTCGTCTGCACCCGGTCCGAGGCGCGGCGCCTCATGTGCCGCCAGGCCAACACCATGGCCCAGTGCATGTCCGAAAGCTGTGGCGTAGTCCGCTTCAGCAATGACCGTTCTGGCCAGGTTATCCGCCTGTTCTCCGGTCATACCTTCCTTGATTAGCTCCAGCGCGGCTAACTGCGCTCCGAGCACGGTATCGTACACCTTTTTAAAATTATCATCGGGTTCGCCAGGACAAATGGTACGGGTCAGGTCGCTGGCATAACCATCTACCCTGGCGCCGAAATCCATGAGCACCGGCTCTCCTTCTTGAATAACCCGTTCCGAAGGTCGGGCATGAGGTAGGGCAGCATTGGGGCCGGAAGCAACAATCACGTCAAACGGCATAGCCTGACTGCCGTGCTCTCGCATAAACTTCTCTAATTCCCAGGCGACTTCTTTTTCACTCATGCCGGTTTTCATAATTTTCTCGATATGCTGAAAAGCCCGGTCGCTTATGTCCGCCGCCCGGGCAATATCTTCAATTTCCCCGGTGTCCTTAATCGCCCGCAGTGATTCTACCACTCCTTCCAGTGGAACAAATTCGATAGGGAAATCCAGCTTTTTAGTTATATTGCCTATCTGGCGGTACATTGCCAGCGATATGTGATGGGATTCGAAACCAAGCTTTTGACCTCGAAGGTCAGCGACCAGTTCGGGGAACCAGGCTGCCATATCGCCGGTTATCTGGAACAGGCTATAGTCCGGGGATTGCTGCTTGACCTGCTCAACATAGCGAAAATCCGTGACAATGACGACGTCTTTCTCCGTGATGAGAAGGTATCCCGTGGAACCGTCAAACCCGGAAAGGTACCGGCGGTTATCCGGCTGGGAGACGAATATGGCATTAACCTCTCGTTCCGCCAGTTTCTGCCGCAGCCGCTGCAACCGGTCAGCTATTCCCAACTTCGTCATCTCCTTTTCTGGCCATCGGATGGGCGGACTGATATATCTTTCGTGCCTGGCTCTGGCTGACGTGGGTATATACCTGAGTGGTCGCCAGCTGGGCATGACCGAGCAACTCCTGAACGACCCTGAGGTCGGCACCGCCATCGAGAAGATGGGTAGCAAAAGTATGGCGGAGGACGTGAGGATGAACTTTTTTCTCAAGGCCGGCTTTTTGGGCATATTTATCAAGGATTTTCTGTATTCTCCGCGCTGGCAGCCGACCACCGTATTGATTGAGGAAAACGGCTTTCGCTTTCTTCTTTGACAGCAGAGCAGGACGGCTATGAGTGAGGTAGTTGTTCAAAGCGTGTACTGCCGGTTCACCGATGAGCACCATCCTCTCCTTTGAACCCTTGCCCCAGACACGAATTTCATTCGTTTCCATATTCAACTGCTCAAGGTTGAGGCTTTCCAACTCACTGACCCGCAGTCCGGCAGCATAGAGCAGTTCCAGCAGGGCACGGTCGCGCAGCCCCTGAGGCGTTGAACGGTCAGGTGCTTCCAGAAGCCGCGCCGTCTCTTCTATGGTAAGGAAGGACGGCAGGCGCCGGTCGAGCTTCGGAGAGGAAGCTTTTTCCAGCGGATTGGCAGGTACCATCTGTTCCCGTACCAGGTAACGGTAGAAAGAGCGGATGGCGGACAACTTGCGCGCGATGCTGCTCTTGACCACGCCCTGTGACATAAGCCAGGACATGTAGTCGCGCATGACCTGCTTGTCCACTTCATTGAGCGAGTTGACCTGCTTTGCTCTGAGAAACTGGAAGAAGCCTTTCTCGACGCCGCGGGAATAGTTGCCGATGAGGTCCATGGTGTAATTGCGCACCGTATAAGGTGAGAGCCCGCGCTCCGCTTCCAGATAGTTCACATATCTATTCAATGCTTCCTGCATGCTATTTATCACTTTCCAATTTCCCTTTGTAATCGCACTTGGTGCATCTGGTAAACCTGCCCCGGTACTGGGTCAGCAGCCCGCCGCATTTGGGGCAGGGGTCGGGGAGAGGTTTATAGTTGGTGGCAAAATTACATTCCGGATAGCTGCTGCAGCCATAAAAGACGCGTTTCTTTTTACTTACCCTTTCTACCAGCTCGCTGCCACATTCCGGACATTTCACCCCTGTCTTGAGCTGATACGACTGAGTGTATTTGCACTCCGGGTAACCACTGCAGGCGAGGAATTTACCGTATCTCCCCACCTTTATAGCCAGGGGCTTACCGCATTTAGGACAGACCTCGTCGACAAGCTCGACGGGCAACTTCACTCTCTCCACGCGTTGAAAAGCATCCGTCAGGTCTTTGTCGAACGGTGTATAGAAATCCTGGACGACGCTCGCCCAGTTGCGATTTTTCTTCACGATATCATCGAGCTCGTCTTCCATACCAGCGGTAAACTGGATATTCAGGATATCGGCAAAATGCTGGTTCAACATGTCGTTCACCAGAATCCCAAGCTCGGTCGGCTGAAAACTGCCCCTGACTCTGGTTACGTATTCCCGGTCCTGAATAGTGGAAAGAGTAGGCGCATAGGTGCTGGGACGACCGATGCCCCACTGCTCCAGCATCTTGACCAGCGTGGCTTCGGTAAAACGAGACGGCGGCTGGGTGAAGCGCTGCTCCAGGTATATCCCCAGAAGGTTCAAATCCTCGTCTTTCCGCAGCGCAGGCAGTTTTGCTTTCTTCTCATCTTCATCCGCTTCATCTTTGCTCTCGCTGTAGAGGGCAATGAATCCAGGAAACACATTGACCGAACTGGTTATCCTCAGCAAATAGCCGGCTTTCGGGCGTTTAGCTTCGATGTCAATGCTGGTATTATCGAAGATAGCGGCCGCCATCTGGCTGGCCACCATGCGTTTCCAGATAAGGTCGTAGAGTCGGTGCTGACTCGCGGTCAGATATTTCTTAATCAGCGCCGGCTCCCGGGGTATGTGGGTGGGGCGGATGGCCTCGTGCGCTTCCTGTGCTCCCCTGGCAGTCGCCTTGAAGAAACGGGCGCGCGGCGGCAGGTATTTCGTCCCGTATTTTTGACCTATGTAATCTCTGGTCTCGGTGATTGCAGACGCAGCGACTCTTGTTGAATCAGTTCTCATGTAGGTAATGAGCCCCATGCTCCCCTCATCGCCAATGGGCAGACCTTCATAAAGCTGCTGGGCAATAGCCATCGTCTGCTTAGCTGTAAAGCGCAGCTTACGCCACGCTTCCTGCTGCAAAGTGCTGGTGGTGAAGGGAGGAGCGGGCTGACGGGTCGCTTTCTTGGTGCCCACCTGGTGGACACGATAGTTCGCCTGCTCCAGCTCCGCCTTAACCCGGCCAGCCTCATGTTCATCAGGAATGCCCGGCTTGGTGCCATCCATGAGGCCGATTAGCGTGGCTCTAAACGGAACTTTACCTGTCTTCTTTGTCAGTTCGGCTTCAATTGTCCAGTACTCCACCGGCACGAAGCCCTGTATCTCACGCTCGCGGTCGACGACAATTTTTACCGTGGCCGATTGGACTCTCCCCGCAGAAAGACCGCGTCTTACCTTCTGCCAGAGCAGGGGGCTCAATTTATAGCCGACCAGCCGGTCCAGGATGCGCCTTGCCTGCTGTGCATTGACCAGCTGCATATCAATGGACCGGGGGTGCTGGAATGCCTGCTTGACCGCTTCGTCGGTTATTTCGTGGA
>JBARQF010000051.1:0-4002 GCA_049643605.1 Dehalococcoidales bacterium | reverse complement strand
GGATAGCTCCCCGTCGAAATTATCGAAGACAGGTTCACCCAGCCCCACCGGTAAATTAACGGCAACGCCCTCGATAATCCCGCCCAGGCTGTCTTTCTCCTGCTTCGCCTGTTCGATTAAACGCGTCATCCTGTCGGCAGCTTCCGGGTCAGCGCACCACAGCGGATTTTTACCGGCGCTTTCCTTAATGGCAGCCAGTTCCTGCGCCCGGGCTTTGATGCCGCCGATTTCGACGACATGCGCGAAGACATCGATGCCCAGGCGACCGATTAACTTTTTAGCGATTGCCCCGGCCATAACATAGGCCAGAGTTATCCTTCCCGAGAACCTGCCTCCGCCGCGAAAGTCGTTGAATCCACCGTATTTCACGAAAGCGGTGTAGTCGGCGTGACCGGGACGCAGGGCGAACCGGTTTTTCTTATAGACGCCGGAATCAATATCCCTGTTCCAGGAGAGCATGCAGATGGAGGTTCCAGTGGTATATCCGTTATAGACACCGGAGATAATTTCCACCCTGTCCGGCTCCCACCGTTCCGTGGTGCCAGCGGCACCGGGTCGCCTCCGCTCCACCTCCTGCTGGATATCCGCCTCGGTGATGGGCATCCCCGCCGGACAGCCGTCAACCACTATCCCCATGCAGTTGCCGTGGCTCTCACCAAAGCTGGTGATTTTAAAAATCTTTCCCAGACTGTTACCCATCTATCTTCAATCTTCCCCCAATGCTTTTTAGTATATCCCAGAATTCGGGAAATGTCTTCTTAACGCACTCCGCATTATTTATGGTGGTGTTTCCCACCAGTGTACCCAGAATGCTGAAGGCCATGGCGATGCGATGGTCATCGTGGCTATCAACGACCGCGCTTTTCAGGTTCGAGCCGGTGATTGTCATTCTATTCTCTTCCTCGGCAACCTTTATCCCCATCCGTTCCAGTCCTTCCCGGACGGCCTCCACACGGTTCGATTCTTTCAGCCTCGCCCGTCCGATGCCTTCAAACTCGCTGGTTCCCTCGGCCACCACCGCCAGAACGGCCACGGTGGGGAGCAGGTCAATGCAGTCGGACAAATCGGCGCGCAGCGCTTTCAGCTTTGAACCCCTGACCCTGATGGCTTCTGGTGAAACCTCAACCTCCGCACCCATCCGGCGCAGAAAGTCCAGCATGGCCCTATCGCTCTGCAGACTCTGCGAGTTCAGGTTCTCCACCTCCATCCCCTCCATAACCGCGCCCAGCGCCAGTAAATAAGAGGCTGACGACCAGTCGCCTTCCACTTCATAGCTGGTTGGTTGATATGTTTGTTTTGCCGTATAGAAATCGTCCATCCCGGCTGAAGCAGTTACATTTATGCCGAACCTTGCCATGCTGTCGAGGGTCATGGCTACATACGGCTTTGATTCCAGAGGCGTAGTCAACCTGATATGCATTCCTTCTTCGGCAAACGGCGATACCAGCAGCAGCGCCGAGAGGAACTGGGAGCTGACATCGCCGGATAGTTCGGTCTCCCCACCCTTTAACCTCCCCCCATTGACTATCACCGGCGCCACGCCGTTATCCGAAGAACAGTCCACGCCGAGCCTCCGCAGCGCTTCCACCAGCGGCCCGACCGGCCTCCCGGCCAGCGAAGCGCCCGCCGTCAAGCGGCATTTCCCCGGTACTATCGAGCCGATGGCCGTCATGAACCGCAGCGTCGCCGCCGAATCCCCGCAATACAGGTCAGCATCAGGCTGGCGAAAGCTGCCGCCGCTGATTTGCCAGAGGTCTTTCGACCGCTCAACGCCCACACCGATGTCGCTCAGCACCCTGACCGCCGCTTCCGTATCATCCGCGTACAAAGGGTGCACTATCTCGCTTCCACCACGAGCCAGTGCCGCGCACATCAGGCTCCTTATGGTGTAGCTCTTGGATGGAGGAGCGGTCGCTTTACCTCTTATATCGCTTTTTTCAATCGTTACTCTCATGTTCACTCAATCGAGTTATTACCTGCCCGGCCACCCCGGCCACGTCCAGTTCGGAAGTGCTCACGGTTATGTCAGCGGCACGCTCGTAGAACGGCCGCCGGAAGTCCAGGAGCTTCTCCACCCTGGATGCCCTGTCCTCGGCTACCAGCAATGGCCTTTCATCTGTATCCGATGATGTCCTCTGCAGAATCGTCTCTGACGATGCCGTCAGATAAACAATCACGCTGTGCTCTCTCAGACGGCCAATGTTTATCTGATTCAGGACAACGCCGCCGCCGCAGGCAATCACCGCGTTTTTCTTCTCCGCCGCCTCCCGGGTCGCCTCAATTTCAAGCTCGCGGAAAGCTATTTCCCCGTCCTGCTGGAAGATTTCGGGAATGGTCTTCCCTGCCCTCTGCTCGATGAGTTCGTCCACCTCAATGAAATCCTTGCCCAGTCTCTCGGCCAGCAATCTGCCCACGTCCGTCTTTCCCGTTCCCATAAAACCAACGAGGGCGATGTTACTTTTCATTTTGCAACGCCTTCATCGCAGCCTGTCTCATAACTTCAAACGGCGCTTCCTGGCCGGTCCATTTCTCGAAGGCCAGCGCGCCCTGCCACACCAGCATATCCAGCCCGTTGATGGTGCGGGCACCGGCCGCCTTCGCCTCCCGGAGCAGCCTTGTTTCCAACGGATTGTAAACGATGTCAGAAACCGCCAGACGGGAATTGAGCAGCTTGCCCGGCACCGGGGTCCGGTCGACATCGGGTACCATGCCCACGCTGGTGGTATTGACCAGGACATCGGCCCTTTCAAACGCTCTTTTCAGATTCGCCTCGTTTAGCGTCATCGCTTCTATCTTCTGGTGATAGTATTGCGCAACTTTGGATGCCAGCTCCTCTGCCCTGGAGAGAGTGCGGTTCAGAATGACCAGGCTGGCACCTGTCCCGGCAAGAATAAAGGAAATTCCCTTCGCGGCACCGCCAGCGCCAAGCATGACGATGCTTTTACCATCTGGCTCAACGCCCTGCGACCGCAGGGCCTGCAAAAAACCGGAGGCATCGGTATTGTAGCCAGCGAGCTTTCCGTTCTCATTGGTTATGGTGTTCACCGCCCCCATCCTCTCCGCCAGCGGGTCCAGTTTATCAAGAAATGGTGTCACCGCCATCTTATGCGGTATGGTCACGTTCAGGCCAGCTATATTCAATGCCCGCATACCGTTTATCGCCTCTTTTAATTCCTCCCCCCGCACGTGAAACGACAGGTAGGCATAGTCGAGCCCCAGCGCTTCGAAGGCAGCGTTATGCATCACCGGCGACATGCTGTGCTCGACGGGGTCGCCGATTATCCCACAAATTCTGGTTTTACCGGTTATCTGGTTCATCCCCTCACCATTTCGTATATCTGTCTCATTTCTTCCGCCGTCATCTGCCCCGCTGCCGCCTCCCCACCCGGTTCAACGGAAGCATAGATGAACTCGCCACCTGCGAGCGGGCATAGAAGTCGACTCACCAGGCCAAGCGGTCCCATGGCAAACGAGACCACTCTTTTCCCCGGAAATTCCTGAATCAGTTGCATGGTGCTCATGTTGTCCCCGAACTTCCGGGCGGTACTAACCACCTTAACGATGTCAGCCCCGGCGGCAAGCTGCCTCCGCGCTATTTCCTCCATCGTGCCGAAAGGCGGCGTCCCTTCCAGGTCATGAAAAGAAATCAGGCACTCTGCCTGTCTTTTAATTCGCGTCACAACGTCATTGAGATTTTCGGTACTGAGCTCAATATCGACTATCGCCGCACCCAGTTCCAGAGCACTGAGCAGCTCGGCAATTCTTTCCTCCTCACCGCCCTCCCAGATTCCCCCTTCGTCCGATTTACGATTGCAGGCAATCCATGGTTTTCCGAGCTGCCCGGCGACCTCTCTCCAATCAGGGCCAATCAGGTCGATTCGTACTTCAAATAAATCAACCAGCGGCGCAACGCGCCCGATGGCTTCAAGGTCGCTATTTACTATGGAAGCGCAGATTCTGGGTCTATTCATTTTCCGCTAAAACCTCTCGGATTAAAGACGG
>JBARQF010000050.1:0-8043 GCA_049643605.1 Dehalococcoidales bacterium | reverse complement strand
GGTGACAAAGTAACCCTGACCGCATACGTCAAGAACAAAGGCAGCCGCGGGGCAGGGAGTTTCCGGATATACTTCTACATCGACGATGAAGTCGTGGACTACCAGGAGATTCCGCAGCTCGACGCTGGTGCTCGTGTGACCAAAGATTTTGAATGGGATGCCGCCATCGGCCCGCATACGCTTACCTTATTTGCTGATGGTGCCGATGCCATTGTTGAAGGAGTTGAAAGCAACAATTCCGAAACAGTCGCCTTCTCCATTCCCGCCCCTGACCTGACCATTGAATCCATCAACTGGCCATCCGGAGAACCTCCAACCGGTGACGAAGTGGTCTTTACGGTAACCATTAGAAATCAGGGCGATGCTAATGCCGGGTATTCATCATTGAGCTATTACGTCGATGGCAAGTACCTGGCTTCCAGCCAGATCAGCACACTGGAACCCGATGCGAAAACAGAGGAGTCCTTCAGTACCTGGATATCTCAGGTCGGACCACATACTATCAGAGTGATTATCGATGAAGGCAACCGGGTGTCTGAGAGCAATGAAGGGAACAACGAAAAAGTGGTGGCCTTCTCTACCGAAAACGTCACCTCAGCATCAGAGCCGGCGCCCAAACCTGCTCCCGACAAGAAAACTCAGCCAAGACCAGCCCCCATACCGCTGGCGCCGGAGGAAGAAGACTACAAGGCAGAAATAATGTTTGGCATCGTGGTGATAATATTCGGCGGTATTCTGCTCTTCACGCTGTACCAGGCGTTCCGCAAAAAGTGAGGCAATCTATCTCCGATAAAGAGCTCGCTTAAGGGACTTTTCTGTCTTTAACGACATTGCCCAGCGCTGACGATGCAGCGTTCCGCAAGAAGCCCTCATCACTGCTCAGGGCGATAAACTTAAATCCCTGGGCAATGCGCTCGTTGACCGCTTCCGCGCTGCCAACCTGAATGCCTCCCTGGACACCATGTCGCTTTCCCACCTCCAAAACCTGGCTTACCGCCTCCACATGCCGGGGGTCGGTCTGGTCGAGACCCGGTTTCAACCCCATGGATATGGCGAGGTCACTCGGCCCGATAAAGAAGCCGTCAATACCCTCCACGGAGAGGATTTCATCGGCGCGGTTCACGGCATCAACGTGCTCAATCTGCACCATCAGGGCAATCTCTTCGTTGGCATGTTCAAAATAGTCGGCACCGCCATAGAGGCGCGTCCTCGGTCCGCCGAAACTCCGCACGCCAAGCGGCGGATAACGGGTGGCCTGCACTGCCTGTATCGCCTCTTCACGGCTGTTCACCATGGGTATGACCAGCCCGTAAGCGCCGGCATCGAGAGCACGCTTAATTAGCGCGGGGTCGTTCCAGGGCACCCTGACCATTGGCACCGCGCCGGTGTATAAAACAGCCTGTATGATGGACTGTGTCGTGCCAATATCAATAGCACCATGCTCGGTATCAACCACTATCCACTCGTATCCCATATTGGCGATGATTTCGGCGGTGATGGGACTGCCCAGCACCACCCAGGTGCCAACTGACGCCTTGCCTTCACGCCACAGTTCTTTCACGTGGTTTTTTTTCAATGCCATTCTCCTTACTTTTTTCAGCTCTTAATCTGCTCAAGAAACCGCTTCAGCTTGGACTGAAACTTCGGCTGGTCCCAGACATCCCGGTTCACCACGCCGTCGGGTTGTTCCCCATTCATGAGCTGCGTTATCTGCTTGCCGATAACTTCCCACGCCGTGTTTAGAAACTCGTCGGTGAAAGCCATGGCATGTGCGGTAACGATGACATTATCCATCTTCAACAGCGGGTTATCCGGCGGGGTTGGCTCCTGGTCAAAGACATCCAGTGCCGCGCCCTGTATCCATTTTTCCCGCAGAGCCTTAATGAGCACCGCCTCATCAATAACCGGCCCACGAGCGGTATTTACCAGGAAGGCCGTCGGCTTCATCATTTTCAGCTCCCTTTCACCGACAAGATGGCGAGTCTTCTCATTCAGCGGACAGCTGATGTTGAGGAAGTCAGACTGAGAAATCACGGTGTCCATGTCCACCATCTCCACGTCGACATCGCCCACATCTTCCTGCTTGAGATAAGGGTCATAGGCGATATGCTTCATACCGAAGGGCTTGGCCAGTTTGAACATCTCATGCCCTATGTTTCCCACACCCAGCGACCCCAGTGTCTTGCCAATCAGGCCACAGCCGTGGTTTTTAGCCGCCTCGCTCCACTTCCCTTCGCTGGCGAGCTGGTGCTTGAGAAAAAGACGAGTGCTGAGAGCAAGAATAAACGTAATGATGGTCACCGCGACCGGCCGGCGTACCGCAGCCGGCGTGATGCACAAAAGTATTCCGGCTTTATTCAGCGCCGGAACATCAACCCGGTCATAACCAACGCCGTTGCGATGCAAAGAAAGAAGCCGGTCATTGCCAGCAAAACTGCTATCCGTCCATCTGGAGAAGGTACGGGTGACCACAGTATCAAAATTTTCTATCTGACTCGGGGTAACTTCGGGCAGCATCTCGGCGAAGACTTCCCGCTCAATACCCGGCATTTTCTCCAGGGACCTGTATGCCGGGCAATCCAGAATAAAATTGCCGTCTTTGTCATAGTAATCCCGGGTGAAGCCGACCCTGGCTTTACGACCCATGCCTGTTTCCTCCTTGTGATAAATTTATAGTACGGTGGATTTCTGCCCGCAGCGAATTCCGCCAGGGCAAAGGAATATTAACCACATTTTTATCTTTCGCCGGATATTTGTCAAATATTCGCCGGGTATCAATTCCGGAATTTTTGCCATCAGTTACGGAAATGTTGTATTATGGACTAAACCGGTGGCCGCAGCCCATGCTGCATGGTCATTACCATCCATCGGCTGAGTGAGCCCGTTTTCGCGATTCACCAGACAGGGCAAGAGCAATACATGACAAGGAATAAGGAGGTATTTACGTGTTCAAATCAGTCAATCTTCTCCGGTTAAATCGCGGACAGGAAATCTTGAGCGAACTTAACAAATACTGTGAAAAGAAAGATATTACCTCGGGGATAATCCTCGGCATTATTGGTTCTCTGGAAAATGTCAAATTCGGAACCGCTCCCAAGGACGGGAAGTGGGGCTGGGATTTCGATGAGTACGAGGGCCACCTGTCTATCCTCTCCGCCCAGGGGTCTCTTTCCGTACATGAGGGTGAGAAAATCTTCCACATCCACATGTGCGCCATCGACCCGCTGAAGCCAGGCCAGTTAATCGGCGGTCATCTCGAAGAAGGTATTACCTGGGCAACGGTCGAGATTTACATCGGAGAGCTCAACTACCAGCTAGAGCGCGATGTAGACCCCGAATCCGGCCTGACCGCGCTACGGACCACCTAAGTTTGCAACGGCGATTGCTGACCTGTAAAAACGAATGCGAATAATTGAGGTTTTCGTTATTTGGAAAACTTGACAAATTCAATAGACTCCGATATTATGTCGTATCAGATGCGCACCTATATCTTGAAACAAAAATCACATTATATGTTCCATTCTTTTAATTTATGTCTCTTATCGGGTATGAAAGGGGGTGACTGCTTTCACAAAGCGCCGTCTTTCCACAGTTTCACAGTCAAAATTTAAACAAGGAGGATGAATTGAGAAAGAAACTGGTATTTGCATTAGTATTAGCAGTGATGCTGGTAAGCAGCCTGGCTGCTTGTGCAGCCCCTGCACCAGCACCGACACCAGCACCAGCTCCTGCACCAGCTCCAGCTCCTGCACAGCCCGTTGAAGTTATCAAGTGGATCATGCAGGATGACAACCCGAGCACCATGACAACCGCCCTATCACTGGTCAATGTCAGCAAAGCCATTGAAGCCGCCAGCGGCGGGCGCTTCGTCATACAGGCAAACGAGGGCGGCGCTATCGTCCCCGCCGATACCGAGCATGAAGGGGTACAAAAGGGCATCCTTGATGGCTGTTCCATGGGCCCCATACTCTGGGTAGGTGACATGCCTGCCTCACCACCGTTCTCCACCACCGTCGGCGGCCCCACCGCCCTTCAGTACTACATGTGGTATCTGTATGGCGAAGGTTTCTCGCTGATGAAGGAGATGTTTGACAACGGCGGATATGAGAATCTCAAACCGATAGCAGCTATCTGCCGCGAGCCGGAAACTTTCCTCTATACCGACTTCCCGATTGCCAGTCCCGACGACCTGGACGGCAAGAAGATGCGCCTCCTCGGTGACGAGGCGGAGATTTTCAGCCCGCTGGGTGTGGCTGCTGTCGCCACCGTTTCTGGAGAAATCTACGAGGCGATGCAGCGCGGCGTCATTGACGGCTTCCAGCACTCCAGCCTCGCTGCTGATGTCACACTGGGCTTCAACGAAGTCGCAGATTACGCCTACGTCTCCCCTGTCCGCCAGCCCACCGACATGTACATCTACATCGTCAACGAGCAGTCATGGGCTGACCTGCCCAACGACCTGAAGTGGATTTTCACCGAACTGGTCTGGGCTGAGGGCATCCGCCACTATGCGGAATGGACCTACAAGAACACCCTTGCTACCCAGCAATGGATTGAATTCGGCGTCAACGTTGAACCCGCGCCCAAATCACTTGAGGATAAGCTGGTTCAACTCTCCAACGACTTCTACGCCAAACGAATGGCTGAAGACCCGTTCTACGACAAGCTGATGAAATCGCTCCAGAACTGGCGTGACGCCTACGCAAAGACCTATCCACGTCTGTAATCTCTAGAAGCCAGTTCCCCGCCTCGGAGCCATCTCCGGGGCGGGGAAACCTAATAGCTAGAAAAGGGCAGCAATGAAAAAATTTTTGCGCACCGTTGATTCTATAAGTGAGTGGTCAGCGAAGTCAGGGCGGTGGCTTATTGTGGCCCTGGTGCCGCTGGTGACCCTTGAAGTCGTGCTGCGCTATGTTTTCACCAAGCCGACCCTCTGGGGATATGAGCTCCATGTCATGCTCGCTGCCAGTGCTTATATCCTTGCCTTCTCTTACACTCACAAGGTGAGAGCACACGTCAGGGTTGATATGATATATGCTCACCTGCCTCCGAGAGGGCAAGCTCTCATTGACTTCCTTGGCACTCTGTTCCTCTTTTTCCCGTTTATCTTTCTGCTATGCTATGTCTCCTGGAACTGGATGTTTGATTCCTGGGCAACCAGTGAGAAGATGCCCATTACCGGCTGGTACCCACCGGCGGGACCGTTGAGAACAGTTATACTCTACGGACTCTGCCTGTTTGCTCTTCAGGCCGTGGCGCATTTTATTCGTGATACCTATCTTTTGATAAGGGGCACGCCATATGATTGATTTAAGTCCGGAAATGGTAACCGCCCTCATGATGGGTGGTGTTTTCATCGGGGTCTTGACCGGTTATCCTCTTGGTTTTATCGTTGGAGCCTTGGCCTTATTCGTCGGTTTCAGTATTTTTGGTTGGAGTGTCGCTGATGTCATCTATACGCGTATCTACGGCATTATCACCAACTATGTCATCATCGCGGTACCTCTGTTCGTTTTCATGGGGGTAATGCTGGAACGCTCCGGGATAGCGGAACGCTTATATGATGCCCTTTACCTGTGGCTTGGCGGCCTGAGAGGCGGCCTGGCCATCGTTACCGTGCTCATGGGCACCATCATCGCCGCCACCGTGGGCATCATCGCCGCTTCCATCACCATGCTGGCGATGGCAGTGCTACCGTCAATGTTGAAGCGGGGTTACAGCAAATCCCTGGCCACCGGCGCCGTAACCGCCGGCGGCTGTCTGGGAATACTCATTCCACCGAGTATTATGCTCGTGCTTTACGGACCAATGGCTGGTATTTCCGTGGGCCAGCTCTTCTTCGGCGCGTTCTTACCCGGATTTACCCTGTCCGGCCTGTACGTCCTCTACATTGCTATACGCAGTTATCTGCAGCCGCAGATTGCGCCATCAGTACCACCTGAAGACAGGAAGGTTCCTTTCCTCAGGAAAACCTATTTGCTAGCGGTCTCCATTGTTCCCATCGCCCTCCTCATCCTGTCGGTACTGGGCGTTATCTTCCTGGGCATAGCACCACCTACTGAAGCGGCCGGCGTCGGCGCCTTCATGGCCACCTTAATCACCATCGCTTACCGTCGGTTCAGCTGGCGGGTGCTGAAGGAAACCGCTCTGATTACGATGCGGGCGTGTGGCTTCATCTTCATCATCGTCACCATGGCCGTCGCCTTTACTGCCGTTTTCCTCGGCGGCGGTGGCCGTGAAGTTATGTCCAATCTCATCTTGAGTGCCCCCGGCGGCAAGTGGGGTGTCTTTGCCATAATCATGTTCATCATCTTTATCATGGGCATGTTCATCGAGTGGATCGGCATCGTCTACATCATGGTGCCTATTATCACCCCCATTGCCCAGGCAGCCGGCTTCGACATCCTCTGGTTCTCCATCATGGTCTGTGTTAACCTGCAGATGGCTTTCATGACACCGCCTTTCGCCTCCGGAATCTTCATCTGCCGCGGTGCCTGCGACCCGAAGCTTGGCATCAGCATGGGGGACATCGTCAGGGGTGTGCTGCCGCATGTGGCGTTGGTCATTGTTGGACTTGTTATCTTCACAATTTTCCCACAGATTATTACCTGGTTACCGGGCCAGATGATACGCTAGTAACCAGTACCAGATACCTTAATTTAGAGACTGGAGGCAGGGTTTATGACGCATGAAGTGCATAAAGTGGTGAGGGAGGCTGATGGACTGCGCATCGTCATTGCCGACTCAGCCACCTCGATTACCGAAGACAATAAAAATGACATCGTCGTTAACGGCTCCCACTGCGGGGCCAATATCGCTCCCGACTACGTGCTTCCAAGCGGCGCTCGTGGCTCTATCGGCAATGATGCCGGCATCGGCCTGGAGGATGCGGGGATAGCGAGCCTGGCATCTCTTGACAAGCACGGGATTCCGGCCGCAGCCGTAGCGGCAATGTCCGCTGAAATCGGCGTTGGCCAGTCCACATACAATGAGGGTGTCATATCGGCTGTCAACGAAGTAGCCAAGAAAATGGGGGTTGCGGTTGGCATGTCGGCTAAAGAAGCTGCTGACAAGATGTTTGAAGGAATCTCCTGAAATACCAGGAAAGTGGTTACTAAAGGGGGAGGTAAAATTGGCTGGACAGAAAATAATCGCAAAAGAAATTGAAGGCCGCAAGATTGTCCTCGCTGATTCCGCAGCGGCAATGGATGAAAGCAACAAGGGCGATGTCTTTGTTGATGGCTCCCACTGCGGCCTAAACGTGGGCGAGATGTCGCTGCACGCTGGCATTGGCGCCATGGTCGGCAACGACGCCGGCATGGGAAAGAACGATGCCGGTATTGCCGGCCTGAAATTCCTCGATAAGAACGGTATCCCGGCAGCGGCAGTCGCCGCCATGTCGGCCAAAATTGGCAACGGCAAGAGCACCTATGAGCAGGGCAAGATTTCCATGGTTAACGAGGCCGCCAAGAAACTGGGCGTCACGCCCGGTATGTCCGCCGTGGAAGCCGCCGATAAACTATTGGAGAGCCTGAACAAGGGCGGGAAATAGTACTTGTTGATGAACTCAGCGCCGGTAAGACGTGAAGGTATAAAGGGAAATGATATGTGCTGATATTGCTGGTTTGATGGCAATACCTTTGATTCCCAGGTTTATAGTAACCCAGCATATCAGAATACACGAAAAGTCACTTCGACCCCCTGTAATGAATTAAAAAGAGAAAATTACAGGGGGGTTTTTATGGGCAATGTAGAATGAAATATCTGACGGTCAAATTTGATACGGAAAGGGGCGTGCCCAAATGAAAGCACTGGTGAAAACAAGCGAAGCTATAGGATTCGAATACAAGGATGTTGATGTGCCCAAAATCGGACCCAAGGATGTCCTGGTCAAGATTATGGGCACCACGATATGCGGCAGTGACATCCACGTCTATCATTCATCACCCAATATCATGAAAATGTGTCAGCTGCCCATTGTTGTCGGCCATGAAACCTGCGGCGATGTGGTGGAAGTGGGCGAGTGCGTGACCAGCCTAAAAA